>DATFXZ010000408.1:0-8418 GCA_035315305.1 Terriglobia bacterium
AACGTCGAGCAGGGCCGGCTGTCGTTCAGCACGGCGCTTAATGAAGCGGTGGCCGAGGCCGATGCGGTGTTCATTGCGGTCGGCACTCCGTCCCGGCGCGGCGACGGTCATGCCGATCTGTCCTATGTCTACGAGGCCGTCCGCGAGATCGCGGCGGCGCTTCGGGGATTCACCGTGGTCATCACCAAGTCGACGGTTCCGGTCGGCACCGGCGACGAAGTCGAGCGCATCATCCGCGAGCTGAGCCCGGGCAATGACATTGCCGTGGTCTCGAACCCGGAGTTCCTGCGGGAAGGCGCCGCCATCCAGGACTTCAAGCATCCCGACCGCATCGTGGTCGGGACCGAGGACGAACGTGCCAGGAAAATCGTCGCCGAGATCTATCGTCCGCTCTATCTCAACCAGGCGCCGATTCTGTTCACGGAGCGGCGCACCGCCGAATTGATCAAATACGCTGCCAATGCGTTCCTAGCCACCAAGATCACCTTCATCAACGAAATCGCGGATTTGTGCGAGCGCATCGGGGCGGACGTGCAGGAGGTAGCGCGCGGTATTGGGCTCGATAATCGAATCGGACCGAAGTTCCTGCATGCCGGCCCGGGCTTCGGCGGCTCCTGCTTCCCGAAGGATGTGCGTGCGCTTATCAAGACCGCGCAGGATCACGACGTGCCGATGCGCATCCTCGAGACGGTCGAGACCGTCAATGATACCCGTAAGCGCGCCATGGCGCGGAAAGTGTCGGCCGCCTTTGCGGGCGTGCTGCGCGGCAAGACCGTCGCGGTATTGGGCTTGACCTTCAAACCCAATACCGACGATATGCGCGAGGCACCCTCGATTCCGCTGATCACCGCGCTGCAGGACATGGGTGCCAAGGTGCGCGCCTACGACCCCGTCGGCATGGAACAGGCCAAGCAGGTGCTGACCGACGTGACCTACTGCCGGGGACCGTACGACTGCGTAGAAGGGGCCGATGCCGTGGTGATTGTGACGGAATGGGAGCAGTTTCGGGCCCTCGATCTCGGTCGGGTCAGCAACATGATGGCTTGCCCCGTGATCGTCGACCTGCGCAATGTCTATCGACCGGAGGAGATGAAGAAGCACGGCTTTGCCTATACCTGCGTCGGCCGCGCGCCTTCCCACCAGCCCGTCAATATCTATATCCCGTCGGCACGGCCGGACGTCGCGACTGCGGCGCTTTCCGTGGTTGCCGCCGCACGGCGGCTACCTTGAGCCAACAGCGTCGGGTTATCGGATTTTGGATGACGGATCTCGGCACGGAGCGCCAGCACTACCGATCCTTGCGCGAGATATTCTGGCATTCCGCGAAGTAGCCGACGGACACTGGCGGGCCTGAATCTGACTGAACTGGAGGTGGCTAAACGCAACCAGGTCAGCGAGAAGGAGCCGAGTCCGCTGAACAATGTCTTCACGATTGACGACGAGCGGATCAAGAACCACCTCGACTGGGTCGTGCGAGGAAGCGTGGAGGAGAGACTGAACGCCCTGCTGCTGGAGGCCGGAGCGGACCGGTTGTGCAATGCGCAGCAGGCGGCGCGCCCGAGCGGATCACGCTTGAGCGTAATATCGTATTCTGAACAACGGGTACCGTTTCAGACCAGATGCCGGGCCCTCTCGTGCCCCCGGCCTGCGGGGCTGCGGGCTTTTCCTGGCCCGACGCAGATGCTATGGATGATCCGGGTCCAAGCTCAGTTGACCTCGACCTCCGTCTAACTACCGTCCCATGCGCAAAGCTTCCATTAAGCCAGCTCCCAAGATGGCCGCGCAGAACAGTCTTCATCCCCGCGATCGCATCCCAGTCGCTGCTCCCGTTCTTGACGGTCGGGAGACGGAGTACGTCCTTGAGTGTCTCTCGACCAGCTGGATTTCATCAAACGGTCGGTTCATCGCCGAATTCGAGGAGGCCTTTGCCGAATTCTGTGGCGTGAAGCACGCCGTTGCTACGAATAACGGCACTAGTGCCCTGCACCTTGCGCTTGTTTCGCTGGGACTAGAGCGCGGCGACGAGGTCATAGTTCCGACGTTGACTTACATCGCAAGCGCAAACACGGTTCGATATTGTGGGGCTGTTCCAGTCTTTGTCGATAATCGCGTGGATGACTTTAATCTCGACGTGGACTTAATTAAATCTAGCATTACGGAACGCACAAAGGGGATCTTACCCGTCCATTTGTACGGACACCCAGTAGATTTGGATCCAATTCTGCATCTAGCCGAAGAACATGGACTTTTTGTGGTTGAGGATGCTGCCGAAGCCGTGGGTGCTTGTTACAAGGGGCGGCGTATAGGGAGTCACGGCACCTGCGCAGCGTTTAGCTTCTTTGGAAACAAGATCATCACCACCGGCGAAGGCGGGATGGTTACGACCAACAATGATGAATTGGCCGCCCGTCTTAAATTGTTGCGCGGTCAGGGAATGGACCCGCAGCGACGCTATTGGTTTCCCGTCATTGGATACAACTATCGTATGACCAACATCGAAGCCGCTATAGGGCTAGCTCAGCTCGAGCGTATTTCCGAGCATTTGGAAAGACGAAAGGCCATTGCGGAAGGCTATGACCAACGCCTATCCAATTTGATTGATTGTCTTATATTGCCAACAACTCAAAACTGGGCGACTCATTCATATTGGATGTACACTGTGATCCTGCGCAACAATGTCTCTAAATCACGCGATCAAGTTATGCAGGATCTGGATGAGGTTGGCATTGAGACCCGTCCGGTGTTCTGTCCAATGCACTTGCTGCCACCGTATCAAGAGATTGCCCGCGGGCCCTTCCCGAATGCGGAGTTTTGCAGTAGGGGCGGAATTAACCTACCTACTCATGGTAGACTAACCGAACAGGAATTAGACCGCGTCGCTGAAGCTCTTTCTGCTTCGATCAAATCATACTAGCTGCCGATGAAGATTGTGATCGCTTCCTCATTTGTCCCCTTCGTTCATGGCGGGGGCCGGTTCATTGTGGACTGGCTGGAACTAAAACTGCGCGAGCACGGACATCAGGTCGAACGGTTCTTTTTGCCATTTATTGATCGACCAGAGGACTTGTTCGATCAAATCCTGGCATTTCGCCTAATCGACGTCAGTTCGGCCTGTGATCGGCTCATCGCCATCCGTCCGCCAGCTCACGTGCTGCCTCATCCAAATAAAGTCCTGTGGTTTATTCATCACATTCGTAGCTTATATGATCTTTGGGATAGCCCGTACCGTTTCGTGCCGGACAACCCGTCCGGGCGGGCCTTCCGTTCAGCACTGATCGATCTAGACACTCGTACGATTTTGGAAGCTCAACGGGTGTTCACTAACTCTCAGGTAGTCGCAACCAGATTGCAACATTTCAATGGCATTGCGGCCAAGCCTCTATACCCCCCAATCCTTGCCCCAGAGCGCTTTCGCCATGACCGGTACGGCGAAGAAATCGTGGTGATCTGCCGAATAGAGCCGCACAAACGGCAATCGCTGCTCGTCGAAGCGATGCGGTACGTGAAAACGCCAGTGAAGCTACGGCTTTGTGGGACCAGCATGGGCTCCGTGCATCTCGATGAGATCGCGGCGACAATAGCCAAATACGAAATGCAATCGAAAGTAATATTTGAAAATCGTTGGATTTCCGAAGAGGAAAAGGTCGAGCGTCTCGCGCCTGCACTTGCGGTCGCTTATCTGCCTCAAGATGAAGACAGCTATGGCTACTGCTCCCTCGAAGCCGGTCACGCGCGGAAATGCGTGCTGACCACGAATGACTCGGGAGGGGTTCTGGAGCTTGTAAAGGACGGCGTCAACGGACTGATTGTTCCGCCAGATCCGCTTGCACTAGCAGAGGCAATGGACCAATTGTTCGTTGATCGCGCTCTGACCGCACGAATGGGGGAGGCAAATCGCCGGCGAATCACGGAAATGGCAATTGACTGGACCACGGTGGTGGACTCGCTTACGTCATGAGGGTGCTAGTTCTTAACAATGCCGCCCCTTTCATCAGGGGTGGTGCCGAGGAGCTCGCCGATCAGCTTGTTGCACGTCTCAATGCGATCTCGGGGGTTGAAGCGGAGCTTTTACGAATTCCACTCCGGTCCGAGCCAGCCGAGGGTCTAATTGAACAGATTCTTCTTAATCAATCCCTTCGGCTCTATCAGGTTGATCGAGTTGTTGCACTGAAGTTCCCAGCTTACCTGATTCCTCATCCAAACAAGGTGCTTTGGCTCCTACATCAATTTCGTCAGGCCTACGATCTATATGAGGCCGGAACCTCATACCTGTGCGAGCATCCGTCTGGTGCACGAATTGTGCAACTGGTCAGGAACGCGGATAGAAAGTGCTTCCTCAAGTGTCGCGCCATTTACACAAATTCGCCTGTGACTCAGAGGCGTCTGTTGAAGTTCAACGGAATCAGCAGCACCGTTCTTTATCCACCACTCCTTGATCCGGAGCGTTTTAGGGGAGGTCAATACGGCAGCTATGTGTTCGCCGGTGGCCGTGTAGGCGCAGGTAAGCGTCAGCACCTGCTTGTCGAGGCCATGCGCATGGTTAAATCTGACATCAGATTGGTCGTAGCCGGTCCTTTGGACGATGATGAGTATGGCCGCAAGCTCCGCGGCGTGATCGACCAATATGGCCTCTCGAGCCGAGTGGAGCTTAAATTCGGTTTTCACGGACGGGATGAAATTGCACGTCTCGTAAATGGTGCCCTGGCGTGCGTCTATATTCCGATCGATGAAGATTCGATGGGTTACGTTACAATGGAAGCGTTTTGTGCAGCAAAGGCGGTGCTCACAGTTAAGGATGCAGGAGGAGTGTTGGAGCTGGTGCGCGACGGTGCGACCGGTATGGTCGCAGAACCAGATCCAAATTCTATCGCGATCGGACTTGATCGGCTAGCCGACCTCAGCGCCGCAAGGGAAATGGGTCTTGCGGCAAGAGCGCTGTTGGAGGGCAAGTCTCTTTCATGGAAGTACACAATCGAGCGGCTGCTGGACGATTGAACTGGTACCATCTCTTGTCTAGCATGGTGCCCGAACGGGTAACTAGAACGTGCAGCAGGGCTCAGGTGGACCGTCTCGATTTTCGGTCTCTGCTTCGCAACGCTATCGGCCAGCAAAGCCGTGCACCATTACCCATACGAGACAATACCGCCCCAACGTCGATGGTACGACACGACACAGCCCAAGTTCCGGCCTCGCAATCCGGGATTAAGCACTTAATCAAGCGTGCCATTCGCTTCACGCTGATACCGGTTAAGCCGGCCGCACGGTACGCACGCGAATTTCTGATATCACACCTCCAGGCGACAGTTGATACTTTGCGCGCCGAAACGCGAACAGTTCAGCTTCGACAGAGCGAACTCGAAGAGCGCACGAAGCACATCGAGGAGCTCGTCCAAGGTAGCACGAAGCACATCGAGGAGGTCGTCCAAGGTGGCACGAAGCACATCGAGGAGCTCGTCCAAGGTCGCAGTAGGACCGTAGAGGACTTGATGGCTCATGCTCTCGAGCTAATGCAAACATTGCACGGGCGGGTTGAGGACATAGCGCTCCGCTCGAGAGGCGCTTTACCGATTGATGAAGCGACATTTGCGTTGAGAACGCTCGATGGGTTCGTCTTCATCCCACGCCAGGACACGCTATTGCTCTTAATGCTGCTTGACGCTGGCCCGGAGGGATTAGAACCCGGAACTCGCCGCGTGCTAACGAAGCTACTGCGTCCAGGAATGACCTTCGTTGACGTTGGCGCGCACGTAGGCTTGTTGACGTTGGCGGGAGCTCGCGCAGTTGGACCGGCTGGCAAGGTATTAGCTGTTGAGCCTGTACCGCTGTCCTTCGAGTTGCTGAATCGTGCAATAGTGCTAAACGGCATGACAGGACTTGTGGAGACCAAATGTGCGGCGATAGGAGCTACCCGCGAACAGCGCAAACTATTCATAGGAAATGTGCTGGGCCATAGCTCTCTTATCAAAACGCAAAGCCTCAATACGGAAACCTCCAGCGAAATCGAAGTAGAGGTTCTGCCGCTTGACGACTTGGTGCAGGCTAACGATCGAGTTGATCTCATTAAGATCGATGTCGAGGGAGCAGAGCTCCTGGTGTTGCAGGGTACGAAACGCATCATTGCAGACAACCCAGAACTTGCAATCATCGCCGAGTATGGTCCATTTCATCTGCAGGCGGCCGGTATCTCACCCGAAAATTGGTTTGCAGAGTTTCATAATCTCGGGTTTACCTCGTTTGTCATCGATGAGCTATCAGGAGAGTGCCGTTCCAGCGATCTAAATGACCTAAAGCAGGTTGAGTCAGTGAATGTTCTTTTTGTCCGACGAAATTCTCCGATGATCCGAAGAGTGATGTAATGAAAATTGCGTGGGTTACGCCGTTTTCGCACCGCTCAGCCATTGGCCGCGTCAGCGCCGTTGTAACTCGAGCGCTATCGGACAATAGCCATGAAGTAGTAATCATCCGGAGTGAGCGAGACCGGAATGATGCAGCGCCGACTCATCCAACCTTATTGCCTCTAATGTGGTGGCATGATATTTCACTGGACGATCTCGAGCTTAGCAATGATGTTATCGTGTTGAATTTCGGTGATAATTACGACTTCCATGCGGGCACAATTCACTATGCTTTCAGGGGGAAGAATATAGGCATTTTTCATGACTTCTACGTTTACAATCTGTTCAACCGATGGGTGGTTCACAATGGCTTCGACGAGCAAATTCATAATGAGGAGATCCGCTTCACCTACGGCGAGGACGTCAGCAGACTCGCAAAAGCTGCATGGAACAATGACGCGGGAATTGAGCAGATTGCCGAAGCGTTTCCGATGATCGAATGGCTGGCGAGACGTTGCGGCGCGGCTTTGGCCCATTCTCGATTCTATGTCTCACGGCTTAGGAGGTCTTGTCCAGGACCTACGGCAGTCGCTCCGTTGTGTTTTGAGTCTCGCAAAGTCGAGCCTTTGCCAATTCGTCATAACGATAGCGTGACCATCACCACCGTCGGTATAATCAACCCTAACAAGTGTTCGGATGCCATTATCAAGTCGATCGCTTCCTCCTCGAGGTTGCGGCGGTATTGCCGGTTTCGGCTGGTGGGAGCGATTTCCGATACAGAGGCTTCGCGACTAAGAGCACTCTGTAACGAGGTGGGCTTCAACAATCTGGACATCGTGGGTTCAGTCGATGATCGAACGTTGGTGACAGAATTGGAACGAGCCGATGTATTGACCTGCCTGCGCAATCCTGTGCTTGAGGGTGGCTCCGCCTCGGCTATCGAAGGGATGAAGTCCGGTCGCCCGGTCATCGTAGCGGACGCTGGCTTCTATGCCGATCTACCTGGCGATATAGTATTCAAAATTCCACGCTCTATCGACATTCCGGTCCTGACGGAGGTCCTTGAACGGCTAGCGTCAAATGAGAGACTGAGACGGGAAACCGGTGCCAGGGCACGCGATTGGGCAAGTCGAACCTTTTCGGTAGAGAGCTATTTGGATGTTTTAGAACCGCTGATGGAACAGTTTATACGTGTGAAACCGTTGCTCGCTGTTGGGGAACGCGTTGGCCAGCAGCTCACGGCAATTGGAGCTACTGCGGGTGACCCAGCAATAGATATTCTGGCGAAGAAAATGCAGGATCTTTTCAGTGTAACACCTACAGAACCAGATGTCTAAGTGCCCATCCGAAAAGATTGGATTCAAGACGAGGCGTTTGCAGCAAGTCGCCTTAGCATGATGCGGATCATGGCGAGGCGGATGAAGGCAGCGACGGTCGTGGCATAACGTTCAAAGTCGCGCGCCAAGCGGCGATTGCGACTGATCCAGGCGAATGTCCTTTCGACGATCCATCGCTTGGGCAAGACTTCGAATCCGGCAGCACGGAATCGCTTCACGATTTCCAACTTCCATGCTCCGGTGCGCCACACGACCAGCGCCATCTTGTCTCCGGCATATCCGCCATCGGCAAAAATGCGCTGGATGAACGGGAACAGTCGGCGCGCCCGGCGCAAAAGATGGAATGCTCCATCACGGTCCTGAACGTCGGCCGGATGAACAACGACGTTTAACAAGAGACCCAGCGTATCGACCAGGATGTGCCGTTTACGACCTTTGATCTTCTTGCCCGCGTCGTAGCCCGAAGGATCGAGCCAAGACCCCCTTTTTGAGCACCCTTGGCGGTCTGCGTGTCGATGATCGCCACCATCGGACTTGCTTCACGTCCCGCCTGCTCGCGCACCGCCACGTAGAGCGTGTGGTGGATGCGCTCCAACGTGCCGTCCCAGTTCCACAGTTCCAGATAATCGTGCACCGTGCTCTTTGACGGCAGGTGTGTGTACCGAAAACCCGATCCGTATTGATTGCGTGACCGAATCGCCTAAACGTCAGCGGCGATGATCGCGCTCTTCTGGCTCTTCCTGGCC
>DATFXZ010000409.1:0-5470 GCA_035315305.1 Terriglobia bacterium
CCCATGCGGCGAATTGAAAGATTGTAAAAATTTGACGCGAATTCAATCTAACACCGGAACGTGGTTGATATACGTTGAGCGGTGGCGCAAATACGTGGACGGGCTCATGCCCGAGAAGGATCGGAAATCATGATTAAAGTGCGCCTGGTCAAAATAACCGCATGAGATCGCAACGTCCGCCAAATCTGGGTCCTGGATTCCGTGAAGAGAGCTGAGTACTTTTCGAAACCGTTGGATTCGAGAATACAGTTTAGGCGGCAGTCCCACCTCATTGCGAAATATCTCAATGAAGTGGCGCCCGCTGAGGCCGATCTGTTCAGTAACATCGGCTACGGACCGGGGTTGGTCAGGATTGCCGAATTCTTTTAGCGCGTATCGGACAGCCGGATGTCTTCCGAAGTGCCCCCTCGATGTTTGAATTAAGGCGTCCTCGAGGATTCGGAACCTGGCTGCATGAGTCCGCGCTTCGAGCAACTGTTCACGGACTTCATGAGCGTACCTGCCCCAAACCATATCTAACGACACACCAAGATCCTGAAACTCACCTGCTGGCATACGGAAGAATGGAAAACATCCGCCCGGCTTGAAATGCGCGCCGATCATACTAAACGGCCTGGAGGTGTCCAGGATTGTGGAGCTGGACTGCACGCCCGAAAGCCCGGATCCCATCCGATCGTCCTCGTCGAGGCAGATCACCAGTTCCATTGCACCCGTCGGCATTAGCCGTTCCTGCGAATGCGGTACGCTGTATCCTTCGTAGATCCACAGAACGTCCACGTAATCGGAGAGCGGCGGTCGGGGCACGTGATGACCGAACGGGACGTGATCGGTTTCGGCTGACATGTGGAGTTAGTCTCCCCGGCGAAGGTGCGCGAAGCGCATGTCCTACTTCGGCGAACGGCCAAGGCCCTCCGCACACGCGAATTCCCGCAGTTCGTCGTTAGGCTGTTGAGCCTTTCTATACGTGTGCACAGTTTCCCATGGCTTTGTCAGCGCTTTCGGATCGTTGACAGTAATGCGATCTTCAAGCACTCCTGGCGCCGTAAATCGGATGCGTTCCTGCACGGTCATTTCCTCACTGTGAGGTGAAGAGTTATCGATGAACGAGTTCGGATGGAGCGCTACCGTGTCGACGACAAGCGTGTCGCCTTCCCAGTGCCCCGTCGAATAGCCGGCATAAGTTGGATCATTCAGAACTTTCTTCGACGGCTGCCGCGCATCGAGATACACGCGCCGCAGAGCGTCTTGCCATTCGCTAAAGAAAGTAATCTTGTCTTTCGTCTGCATTATCTCCATTCCGTAAGGCATGGACATCATTTGCGGCATTCCGGGCGGAAGACAATTTGCGATGGGGTCGTATTCGTATGATCCGCTCATCCGCGATTTTCGGATGATCTCCCACTTGGCCATGTACTCTGGAGTGAGTGTCGGAGCGTTCGGAGCGCGGCCGTTAGACAGGTCGCCGGTCGGAGCAGACCGGGTTGGCGGCGGGGGAGGTGTCCCGCGTTGACCTGCAGGCGGCGCCGCTGCTGCGGCTCCACCAGCGCCGCCTCGACCTTGCTGAACGGGATAATACACGCCCGAGAAGTCAGGCGTACTCTGAGCATTCAGCTGGACTGGTGCGATCGCGCTCAGGACGGCCAGCGCCACAGCGCAGATTACCGAGATAACAATTCTGTGCATAGGTACCCATCCTCCTATTGATTTCCTGGATTATTCCCACCATTGCCGAGAATAGTTCCGTCTTCTTTCGTGACGCGCGCAATGATGCCCACATGGCTGCCGTCTTTTGCAGGACTCATGTGGATTGTGACCTTCTCGCCCGGCTTCAGCACAGATCGATCCCAGCCGACTCGGCCGAGTACTCCGGGCGCTCGGCCTTCTACAGCCCACTCAACCTTTCCGGCCTTCTCGTCGTCGACTGTGACATACAACCAGGTATGAGGATTCGTCCATTTCCATTCTTTGACGACGCCGGTGATCGTGATGACCTTCTCCACTTCGTAGGCCGAATTGCTATGGTGCGACATTGCCGGAACGGCGCAAAACAAGACCGCGACGGCAACGTATAACGCAACGATACGCAGCTGCATGACATGACCTCCAGTTAGCGTGATCGGCAATTTATCAGCCTCAAGATAGCCGGTCAACTTGACTATTTCCGCCGCCTGTCCGATCATTACCAGTCGATAGACGATGGGAGAGCTGACGTGAACGTTTCGAGGGAATCACCCGACCTTTTACCCGGCACTCTGGACTTATTGATTTTGGGCGCGCTGGCGCACGGTTCGAAGCATGGTTATGCGATCGCCGAACACCTGAAATCCGTTTCCAACGAGGTCTTGCAAGTGGGAGAGAGTTCGCTTTATCCAGCCTTGCAACGCCTGCTGCTCAACGGATGGGTCAAAGCGGAGTGGGGTGCCTCCGAAAATAATCGGCGAGCTCGCTATTACACCTTAACGGCGACGGGCCGTAAACAACTGCGAACGGAACGCGGCGAGTTCGACCGGATGATCCTGGCCATTCAGAAAGTGCTCGAAGCCATTTAAGTACGTCATGAAGCTACTGCGGCGCATTCGATATTGGATTCAATCAAGGCGGGCAGACTCTGAACTTGCTGAAGAAATCGAGTTCCACCGCGCCTTAAAGCAGGAAGAATTCGAACGGTCGGGTTTGTCGTCCAAAGATGCGGCAGCTGCGAGCAGACGTGAACTCGGCAATAGCTTGTGTGCGCGTGAAGAATCTCGCGACGTGTGGGGATGGACCTGGTTACAGGATGCTGTAAGGGATGGCGCTTATGCGTGCAGGACGCTCCGGAAAATGCCGGGGCTGGCAGTTGTCGTCATTGCGTCGCTTGGAGTCGGAATTGGTGTAAATACGGCGGTCTTCTCGTGGATCCAGGCTGTGGTCCTGCAACCGATACCTGGTGTCGAAAACTCGTCTGCTTTCTATCTCGTCGAGCCGCGGGCAGAGACGGGTTCGTATCCGGGGGCGTCTTGGCCCGAATACGACGACCTCAGGCAGCGGCTGACCTCGTTCCAAAACCTTATCGCGTTTCGAATGGCGCCCTTCAACGTCGGGGAGGCCGATCGCATCGAGCGCAAATACGGTTTACTTGTATCGGACAACTACTTTTCCGGACTGGGCCTGAAGCCGGCGCTTGGACATTTTCCTGAGGGTGATGACGCATCGGAACGTAAGCCGGTTGTCGTGATATCGCATGGTTTCTGGAAAGCCAAATTCAACGGCGAGTCTAACGCGTTGGGCCAAACGATCCGGGTCAACGACCAGGTTCTCACCATCGTCGCTGTGGCTCCGGAAGATTTTCAGGGCACAGTGCTCGCTTTGGATTTTGATTTATGGATACCTTCCACGCTCGCGTCAGCTCTATTCCCCGGATCGCGCGAATTGGACGACCGTGGCGAACGCGGCTATGCGCTCATAGGAAACCTTCAGACTGGTGCAACGGCAGCCCAAGCACAGACGGAACTCAACGGCGCCATGCGACAGCTTTCGCAGAGTTATCCGGCAGTTAGTGGAAAGTTCGAGGCTGAACTTCTGCCGTACTGGAGTGCGCCCCGAGGTCCGCAACGTTTCATAGTTTCCAGTCTCGCCATTCTGCAAGGAGTAACGATCCTCTTGTTGATGGCAGTCTGCGGCAACACCGCGAATCTCCTGCTGGCACGCGCCGTTGCGCGCGGCAGGGAAATCGGCACGCGGTTGGCGATTGGCGCCACTCGCTGGCGTGTCGTTAGATTATTGATGACCGAGAGTCTCTTGTTGGGGCTGCTGGGTGCTGCTTTGGGAGTTGCAATTGCTATCTGGGGCACGCAAGCGCTCCGGGCAGTGCCGCTTCCCACTTTCCTTCCCATCCGATTTCAGACGCGAGTGGACCTGATGGGTCTAGCGGTCTCGGTTTTTTTGGGCATGTCTTGCGCTTTGGCTTTCGGACTGGCTCCCGCTCTGCAACTTGTGCGTCGTGATCCGCAATCGCAGCTTCGTTCCAATTTCAGCACTGCGTCTCGAAAACGGTTGCCTCGGGCTCTAATGGCCGTCGAAGCCGCACTCGCGCTCATGGTGTTATTGGCGGCTGGACTGTTTTTCGAAAGTTTTCGGGATACGAAGACGGTCGATCCTGGGTTCCAAATCGAAGGTGTGTTGCTCGCGGCCTACGACCTGACGGGTGGCGCGGCGGGCCATCTGCAGATGAATCGCACCATTGACCCGGCGTTCTCGCGCGACTTTGCAGATCGAGTGCTCAAGCGGCTACGAGAACTTCCAGACGTGGAATCCGCCGCAATTGCCGCGTTTGTGCCCCTCGACATTCACGGCTTGCCGATGCGGTCGTTTGATGTGAAGGGACGATCCCGAACGGACGGATCCCCCGACCGATCATTGATCAATTTCGTTACGCCTGATTACTTCCATACGATGAGGATTCCCCAGCTCGCAGGCGTCGACTTCACAGCCCTCGATGACAGAACGACCGTTCCGCAGATCATCGTCAACCAGGAGTTCATCCGACGGTATGTTCCTGGGTTGGAACCAATCGGGCGTCGGCTCCAATATGGAAAAGATAGTTTCGTCATTGCTGGCGTCGTGAAGGACTCGTTCTACGACTCCTTCGGCGAAGCCCCGATTCCGATTATGTACTTTTCTTATCGTGACCGCCCACGGTCTGCCGGCGAGATTCATTTAAAAACACGCGCCGGAACCGAGACGCTTGTTGCAGGCGAGGTGCAGCGCGTGGTTCGCGAAATTGAGCCCGGAATTCCGATCTTCAACGTTCGTACTCTTGCCGATCACGTGGAGACCAACTCGTTTTTCCGGCGGATTCCTTCGAGGTTGTTCACAGTGCTTGGTCCGTTGCTGCTCTTGTTCGCGGCAATCGGAATTTACAGCGTTGTCGACAACAACGTGACGCATCGAATTACTGAGATCGGCGTGCGTCTCGCTGTTGGGGCGACGCCACGTGACGTCGTTACACAGGTTGTCGGCGAGACCCTGAAAGTGATCGGTGTCGGTATCCTAGCGGGCGTGTTGGTGGCCCTTATTGTTTATATCCATCTTGTCCCTGGTGGACCCATCGATCCCCGTGTCTTTCTGGGCATACCGGCCATCTTGCTGTTCGTCGCAGCTACAGCGTGCTGGTTACCTGCACGGCGGACCGCGTCGGTTGATCCGATGATTGCGTTGAGACAGGAATGAAACGACAGACGGAGTGCTATCTTCAGTAGATGGTGGATAGCCTGAAGCCGGCTGATGTCCATGTCTGGTATTTGTGGCCCGAACGTTTGACGGACGCGGAAAGCCTGTCCAAGCATGCTCAAATTCTTTCCGACGACGAGAAAACTCGCGCGCAATCCTTTCAATTTGAAGATGACCGGAATCTGTATATTCTCAGCAAGGCTTTTGTCCGGATCCTGCTGAGCCGCTATGCACCGATTAATCCGTCACTGTGGGAATTCAC
>DATFXZ010000410.1:0-3451 GCA_035315305.1 Terriglobia bacterium
AAATTGGAAGTGCCGGCCGGAACTCGAAATGAATAGTTTCGGCTCATGACAATATTGTCTTCTCTTTGAAGATTTCTGAGGGGGCGCGATGACCCGTCCAAATTTCGAATTGCCGGGCCGCCTGTGCCAGAAACATTGTCGTGCCTTGGATGACTGTTTTTCCCTGGTCCAGAGCGGATCTCAGCAGGCGCGTTATGGGCGGATTATAGACCATATCCAGCACGACATCGGCAGGAATCGGCCCCCGAAGCGGTGACGCATCAACCATCGGAAACATTCCTATCGGCGTGGCATTGATCAACAGATCACACCTGCGGTTCGAGGCCGTCGCGATGTCTTGTCTCGGAAGCACATCCACGCTCTTGGCAGTCTTAAGCGCTGCCACCGCCGCTTTTGCCGCGCCTCCTGCTCCGAGAATGGTGACGGTTTTGTCCTCGGGATCAAAGCCGACCGAAGCCAGGGCGGCCTTGACGCCATAAATGTCTGTGTTATCCCCAACCCATTTTCCGTTGCGTGAAGATACGGTATTCACGGCACCGGCTGCGTGTGCTTCTGGAGTCAGCTCATCCAGGAACGGAATGACCGCCGACTTGTGTGGGATAGTGACGGAGAAGCCGCAAATGCCGGCTTCTCGAGCGTTTTCGAAGAAGTCCCGTACATCCGGTGCCGGGAATTTCAAATAAATCAAGTCCAGATCCATCAGAGCGAAAGCGCGATTGTGAATGTTGGGCGACAACGAGTGACCGACCGGATAACCCATAATGCCGATCAGCTTCGTGGCGCTTCCTGCACGGCGGAATCGATACACATCATTCATTTCGCGAATCGTGAGTTGTCCAGGCGCCGACGCATTCGCCGTCAAACCTGCATAGGTCAGAAAGCTGCCCCGGGCCGGTCCGATTACACGCGTGATTTGACCGATGTCGCCCATGCCTGCAACGATGACCGGCTTCGGCCAGCGGTGTGATAACAGATTAAGCAGCCGCCGGTTGTCATCCCACGACGTCACCATTGTTGCCAGCTTCGCTATTTGTCCCGGGCTTGCGCACACCTTTTCCATCAGAGTAGGAAGGTCGGCTGGCGTTCTTTCAAAGTCGTGAAACGACGCAATGACTTCGGCTCCCGGCATCGTTCGCGCGAACCGGCAATCCATGTCGACGAATTTCGCACCGTTCTCAACTGCATATTGCAGGATCCGAATTTCTTCCTCGACGGATCCCTGGAATTGCCCCCCGCGGTCTTTGCCTCGGCAGGTCGCGATGACCGGGACAGGCAGTTTGTCCCACCGCGCCTGGACGGAATCCCGCGGGTTACTGAGGTAGTCGAGTCGAACCTCGACGCAGTCCGCTCCGGACAGGTCCGCGGAAAAGACTTCGTCCAGAATTCGTGGAGTGAGAGGAACGCAGAGCGCGGGGACTTGCATGTTCACTTTTCCGACCCTGGCGGCGATAACGTTACGACCACAGCTCCGTGCTGAGGTAGCGCTCGCCAGTGTCGGGCAAGATGGCGAGCACACGTTTACCATGGCCGAGTTCAGGGGCGACCAGGCAGCTGGCGTGAAGAATCGCTCCCGAGGAGATCCCGCAAAGAATCCCCTCTTGCTCCGCAAGACAACGCGCCGCGCTCCGCGCATCGTCGTACGAAACCGGGATGAAACGATCGACCACGTTTTTATTGAAGATCTCTGGAATGAAGCCCGCGCCGATACCCTGAATTTTGTGGGGGCCAGGCCTTCCACCCGAGAAGATTGGGGACTCGGCTGGTTCCACCGCAAACAGGTTTAGTGACCGGATCTGCTGTTTCAAGATCTCGCCGGCGCCTGTCGCCGTGCCTCCGGTTCCAACACCCACCACCAGGGCGTCGAGGTTATCGCCGCAGACATCGAGAATTTCTTTTGCCGTTGTTTTGCGATGAATTTCGGGATTTGCCGGATTTTTGAACTGTTGGGGCATGAAATACCCCGGGTTTTCGCGGACAAGCTCCTCCGCTTTATCGATCGCTCCCTGCATGGCCTGTTCGCGCGGAGTCAACACGACTTCCGCGCCATAGGCTCGCAAGAGGGTAATCCGCTCGATGCTATATTCTTCCGGCATTGTGAGAATGACCTTATATCCCTTCGCTGCGGCAACCATCGCCAAGCCGATTCCGGTGTTCCCACTGGTCGGTTCGACGATCGTTCCGCCGGGCTTCAACCGCCCTTCGCGTTCAGCCGCCTCAATCATGCTCAAGCCGATACGGTCCTTGACGCTTCCGCCTGGATTGAACGACTCCAGCTTGACCAGCATCTCGGCCCAGCCCTTCCGGGGCATACGATTGAGCCGCACGACCGGAGTTTTCCCGATGGCTTGGCAGATGTTATCGTAAATCCGATCGTGCATCGAAATGACCTAGGATACCATACCTCGCAGATAATTCGGGGTCAGACGATAATTCTGGGACGGTTGCGTAATTACCGAAATTGAAATGGAGGACTTTTAGGAGAATTTCGGTAATTACGCAACCGTTCCGGAATTATCTGTCTAAGCGATTAGCTCCGCACAATTTGAACGGGAATGCCGGCCGGGTCTCTCACATAAAAACCGTAATCCAGGTTCTCTTCGGCGTTCAGTCCTTCCTGCTTGAGCGCTCGCGTCACGGAGTCTTTATCGAAGCCATCGATCGCTATCGCGTAATGGTCTACGATACCGGTGGGCGGTTTGTGGTGAAGCGAGACGATCGTCCTCGTCGTTCCCATGCGGACGATCTCATTCGCTTTATCCTCGTTCAGGATCGACAGCCCGAAAATCTTTTCATAAAAAGCGATGGAGCGGGGCAGGTCTGCGACCTGAACGCTGATATGGTCGATTCTTGTGGATTTGAACGGCGTTTGTTGAAACGCCGCAGGTGCGGCTCCTGTACTCGCTGCGGTTATAGCCACCAGACTCTGAATTAATTCCCGTCGCGAGAGCGCGCCGTTCTCAAATTTTTTCACCAGATTCGAAATGATGGTTTCCATAGGGCACCTTTATTGATTGGCAGTTACAAATCGACGTTTCCACCCGTAATGACGACGACAAGTGGGCCCGACGTATCGACCTTCCCATAGAGGACAGCTGCGAACGCCGCTGCCGCCGCACCTTCGGTCACAAGCTTCTCCGTCTGTTTCAGATATTCCATGGCACTCTTGATCTCCTTCTCTGAAACGACGACGACATCATCTACGAATTTCTGAATCAGAGGAAACGTGATCGTCTGGAGATCTATGTTGCCCGCGATTCCGTCGGCTATTGAAGGCAGGTCCGGCACTCTAACCAGATGGCCAAGCTTACGGCCGTGATAGATCGCCGCAGAAGCTTCTGTCTGGACTCCGATAACGCGGAGGCCAGGCCGAAGTTGCTTGATAGCAGTTCCGACGCCAGCTGCGAGGCCGCCGCCACCAATGGGTACGACAATCGTTGCAACTTCCGGCAAC
>DATFXZ010000411.1:0-3551 GCA_035315305.1 Terriglobia bacterium
GACATTCTCACTGACGGTGACTGCCGCTTCGATGCCGACGTCGGCGGACACAACTGGTTCTCCTACGCGCCTCTGCATATGGACGGATTCGCCGGCGCATACGCATACCGCAAAGAAGGAGGGCGCGCCGGCTTCGTGCACCCTCGCGGACATATTCTGCATGACATCCTGGAGGCGCGTGTCATGCCCGATCTCGTCGGACCCGTCGGGAGAGGAACGCTCGAATACACCGCCCTTTGGAAGGCGGCACAACGGTTGACGACGAAACCGGTGAAGTTCGGAACTATCACGGCCGAGTTGATCGCTTTGGCCGTGCGTGACCTTTACTACAAGGATCTGCGCAAGGCGATCCTCGCCATCGCGGATGTCCTGAATGCAGAACTAACCGAACTCGCCGAAGCCGGCTGCAAAGTCATCCAGATCGAAGAGCCGCAAATCCATCTACTCGCTGCAAAGGGACTAACGGACGACGTGCTCAATCCGGATTTCATGGTGGAGGTGTTCAACAGGACCGTGCGCGGCTTACGCGCTAAAACCGAGATCTGGTGTCACACCTGCTGGGGTAACCCTGGAGCGCAGCGGCTATTCAACACGCAGCCGAGCTACGCGCCGGCCATCGAGGCCCTCAACCGCGTAGACGCCGACGTGATTACTTTCGAGACGTGCAGTTCCGGCGGAATGGATCTCGAGGCGATCGGCGGCATCAAAGGGAAGAAGGTATGCATCGGCGTGATCGATCACCACACGCTTCAGGTCGAAACACCTAACGAGGTTGCAGACCTCGTACGGAAGGCGCTCAGATACATTCCTGCTGAGCGTCTGGTGCTAGCTTCCGATTGCGGTATGGGACGTGAGGGCATGAGCCGGCGGCACGCATTTCACAAAATGGTTTCAATCGTACTGGGAGTGAACATCGTGCGGCGGGAACTCGGGATCCCCGAGGCCTTGTGCCTCGCGGCCGATGAGAGATATTCGCTGGTCGGAATCTGATAGGGTGTCACCACAGAGACACAAAGACACAGAGAGGGCCGCGATCAAGGATCAGTTGATGCGGCCCTCTCTGTGTCTTTGTGTCTCTGTGGTGACACCCCTCTGGAATTGCGATTAAGGCTCCCTGAAAGCGCGGCCCTTGACTCGGAGCCGCGCTTCTAGTCGTGCAGTGCAATCGCAATCGTCGCAGGCCCAGTGCTGAGTGCCGTTCAGATCGAGGCAGCGGCTGCGCGCATGTGCGTCCTGAACCTTCAAGAGGTCGAAATACTCTTCCCAGTAGGGACGCTCTTCCAGAAGAGGCGTGGGGCAATAACAAATTTCAACCCATTGCACGCATCCATTCTCGAGTTGCCGCGCTTCCGACATGTTCCGAAGATACTCGTCTCCTGCTACCGATCCCCTGCCAAGCGTTTCGCCCTCGATCGCCCGGTCGAGTGCTTGTTCCTGCCCCGTCTTCACTCTGGCAGTAACGAGATATCGCATTGGCCGATTGTACTACTTGGAGCATCCATGACGCCGTGTTATCACAGCGGACTCAGGAGGATTGATGAAATTTCTGCGGTTTGCGCTAACGTTTTTGCTGATTACACCTGCGATCTTCGCCGACAATCGAGATGTCGATCACGATCCACAAGCAGATTTCTCGAAGTTCAAGACTTTCATGATTCGGGAAGGTACGATCGCTGCTAAGGCGCCTGACCTCGATAACCCGCTTGTGCGAAAGAAAGTCGATGAAGCGATTCGCACACAACTCGCCGCGAAGGGTCTTCGTGAAGTGCAGAATCAAGCCGATCTCATCGTGACATACCGGCTTGGTTCGGCCGAGAGGCGCGAAGTTGAAACTTTTCCCGTTGGGCGTTGGGGAAGACGGCGGCGGATTGAAAGATATAAGTTTACGGAAGGAACTTTAGTCGTTGATCTGACGGCTCGCGAGCCACGCGACCTCGTTTGGCGCGGTGTTTATCGCGATGATGAAAGCAATCCGTCGAAGATTTCGGAGAAGCTTCCTAATGACATCAAGAAGCTCTTCTCGGAGTATCCACCGAAGAAGAAGTGAAACCGCATGATGAAACTAGTCGAAGAGACTTCCGGTATCGGAGAACTGATGATGGATGGCGTCACGCTTTGCCGGGTAACGTATCGCCTAAGCCGCTTTCAGGGCGTGATGGAATCTTCTGGTCTGCCGATTCCCGGCCTTCATCGAATTGAAGGCTCAATCGAATTTCATCCGGGGACAGATCCACACTCATGGATTAACGTCCCGCTTGCGCTAAAGCTTCAAGACGGAAGGATGCTCGGAATCACTCTCGTAAACACGGACGGCCGCATCCTGAGCGAAGGCCACGGACCGGCAAAATGCCTCTGTTGTTGAGTCCCGCAACCATCCCCAGTCAAGGCTAGACGTTCATAATTTCGAAGCACGTTTCGAGACTCTTGATGATGTCGCGACCCTGGGTGGGCCGATATTCATGTGCGACGAATCCTGTAAACCCGAGATCGGCGATCGCGTTTGCAATGAAGCGATAGTTGAGCTCCTGCGTATCGTCGATCTCCTGACGACTGGGGACGCCGGCAACATGGATGTGACAGACGCGGTCGACGTTGTCCCGCAGGGTGCGTGTAACGTCTCCGTCGGCGATCTGAACGTGATAGATATCGTAGAGAACTTTCACGCGGGGCGAATTGACTCTCTTACACACATCAAAACCCCAGGCGAGGTGGTTGAAAATCTGATCCGTGCGCTGATCGGCAACAACCTTGGAGTTGGTGATCTCCATGCACAACGTGATGTTTTTCTGCTCGGCATATCCCTTCACTCGATTGAGTATTGCAACGGCGTTATCCGCGCCTTCTTCGTACGACATCCCGCGGCGTTCGCCGGGGAGCGCGATAAGGGTAGGACAACCCAGCTCGACGCACATATCGATGCCTTTATGGAATTCTTCTTCGAAACGGTCGTGCATTTCTTTCCGGATCAAACCGTTTTGAAAGCTGGTTCCGGTGCCCGTCATCAATGCCGGCGCCAATCCGTTCGCTTTAAGGACGGGCACTTGCTGCGGAGTAGGCAGGTCCACGCCCTTGAATCCGATGCGCGCAAGCACCTTGCATCTCTCTTCGAATGAGAGCGTCGAGTTCCCCCAAACGGATGCCATAACGCTTTGCTTCAGACGCGTCCGACGCACGGCGCTGGACTGGTTCTGTGAAGCCTGCGGAACTCCAATGAAGGGCGCCATCACCATTCCAGCTAAGAATTGTCTGCGTTTCATGCGTGGCACTATACCATCGCTCGTTGTATTTGGAACACCAACTTGGGTTCTGTTACGATTCGCATCCGTTCATTTCAGCGATGCATTGAGGGAGGACATCATGTGGAAGGCGTGGATCGCGATATTAAGTTTTGCGTCAGTCCTGACAGCGCAGCAAACGCAGAGGGTCTGGACGATCCAGGAACTTTTCACCCGAAATGTCGGCAGTACCGAACAGCAGAATAAGCAATTCCCTCCTCATAAAATCATCGGGAATGTGTACTACGTCGGAACGGAAAGCCTGTCGTCGTTTCT
>DATFXZ010000412.1:0-4786 GCA_035315305.1 Terriglobia bacterium
TAGCCTTCCAACGCGAACTTGCTGGCGGAGTAGATGCCCATGAACGGAATGGATGAAACACCGGATAAAGAGCTGACGTTGATGATTCGACCCTGCTTCTGTTGACGCATGTATGGCAGAACCGCTTTCACCATTCTCACAACGCCGAAGAAGTTCGTTTCGAACTGTGCCTTAGCTTCTTCTATGGAGATTTCTTCCAGTGCACCCGCTAATTCATAGGCCGCATTGTTCACCAGTACATCAATCCGGCCCGTGTCGTTGGCTACGTCTTTCACGCAGGCGGCTACCGAATCGTCGGACGTTACATCTAGAGGTAACATCTTCACGTTTGGTATTCCTACAGCTGCGGCAGGATTACGACTTGTTCCAAACACGTTGTATCCGTTGTGTGAGAGCAATCCAGCCGTGGATTGGCCGACGCCAGATGATGCTCCCGTGATCAAGACGACCTTCTGATTGGACATTCCGAATGGCGGGCTCTTAATTAATAGCCCAATTAAGAATCCTAACCGGCTGTGAAGAGAGTAGCTTGAACGAACTGGCTGCCAATCGCTGCGGTGGATTATGTTCGGGTGCTCAGAACACAGTCATGCTTATCGCTTAGTTTACGCAGTTTGGCGACTTACACTTCCATGGGCGCTAGTACGGCAATCTTCGTAAGACTATAGACATTGACAATATATTCAGTGTGTCTATAGAGTGTAGCAATGGATGTCCATTCATTGCTTCCGTTGCCGCCAATTACTTTTCATATCCTTCTGGCGCTGGCCGAGGAGGATCTTCACGGCTACGCGATCATTCAGAACGTTGCTGCGCGAACGGGCGGGGAACTCAAGATTGGCGCTGGCACGCTGTATCGGTCCATTCAAAGAATGCTCGATCAAGGTTTGGTCGTGGAAACGCGAGAGCGACCAGCACCGGCTGACGACGACGAGCGGCGTCGTTATTACCGCATAACAGAATTCGGACGTCACGTCGCGCGCGCGGAAGCGCGGCGGCTGGCCCAGCTTGTGAAATTTGCCCGCAGGAGCGGCTTCGTTGAGGGAAAGGCGTAATGCTTTTCTACCGTCTTCTGTTGCGGTTGTACCCGGCATGGTTTCGCGCAGAATACGAGGAGGAGATGTGTGCCGTTTTCGTTCAGCGCATGCGACAGGAACGCGCGATCGCGGTTTGGGCCAGCGTCTTTTTCGAGATCTTTCCGAACGCAGTAGCTGTTCACGCTGATGCGCTACGGCAGGATCTCCGATGGACGTTGCGCGTTCTCCGGCAATCGCCTGGCTTCACTGTCACAGCTGTTGTCGCGATCGCGCTCGGTGTCGGAGCGAACACTGCGGCGTTTGCGCTCCTCGATCATGCGCTGCTTCGGCCACTGCCTTTCGCTGATCCCGACCGTCTTGTGACGCTGCATGACACGCAGCTAAAACAAGGAGTTGCCCGGAACTTAACATCTCCTCCGAATTTTTTCGATTGGCGCACGATGAGCAGGAGCTTCGACGCATTAGGTGCGTACGTCGCTGCTCCGATCGCGGTGAACCTTTCCGGGAGAGGTGAGCCCGTCAGACTCGACAGCACGTTCATCAGTCCCGAAATCTTCAGCGTCCTTGGTGTCAAGCCCGTGGTGGGCCGCGTCTTTTCTTCTGACGATGAGCTCGTCGGTGGACCTGACATACTGCTCATGAGCCATTCGGTGGCGTCGTCTCTGTTTGGTTCAGCGGAGAGTGCTGTCGGCAACACTGTAAACCTGGATAATGTGACGCATACGATTGTGGGCGTTATGCCGGCGGCGTTCGCATTTCCTTCGCGGGATATCCAATTGTGGAGACCTCTACGTTTCACGCCGGCCCTCTTGGCCAACCGCAGCAATCATATTCTCTACGGAGTGGCTCGTCTCAATCCGCGCGTGTCGCTGGCGGAGGCTCGAGCCGAGATGAACGGCATTGCCATTCAGCTTCAGCGCGCATACCCGAAGGACAATACCGACACGGGTATCGGAGTGATCAAGCTACGAGACACCGTATCGCCACAATCGCGGCTGATGGTCATGGTGGTTTTCGGCGCCGCCGTTTGTCTGTTGCTTATCGCATGCATGAATGTGGCGAACCTGTTTTGGGTTCGTGTGTTGGCACGACGACACGAGATCGCCGTGCGAGTGGCGATTGGCGCAGCGCACGAGCGGCTCGTCCGCCAGTTTCTGACAGAGAGTCTCACAATTGGGTTCGCCGGCGGCGTCCTCGGACTAATCGTTGCAGTAGCCGCGGTGCCATCTCTCTCAGTTCTGGTTCCGACCAGCCTGCCGATTCCGGACGCACCACAAGTGGATTGGCGGATCTTTCTGTTTGCGGCGTTTGTGACTCTGGCTACAAGTATCGCGTTTGGGGTGGGACCGGCATTCCGGTCGGGTCGCAACGTCGATGCGAACACGTTGCGTGTCCGGTCCGGCCGTAGCGAGCGGACGGACCGGTTGCGTCAGGTCCTGGTGATTGGCGAGATTGCGGGGACGGTTGTTCTTCTGATTGCCGCCGGCCTATTGGTTAAGGCGCTCTGGAACGTGCAAGCGATCGATCCGGGATTCCGCACCGAAGGTGTTTTGATGCTACGGACGGCTCTTCCTTCGCCGAAATACAATCCGTCCGCGGCCCGTCGCGCGTTTTACTCGGGCGTGCTGGACCGAGTTCGTGCTCTGCCCGGAGTGAGTTCCGCCGCGTACGTCAGTTATCATCCGATGGAATTCTTCAGCGGCCGGACAGCCGTGGGGATACCTGGAGTCATCGACGATCCATTAAAGGCACCTCGCGCCGTTCGGCACTACATCACGCCGAATTTCTTCCACACCCTCGGCATTCCACTACGGCTGGGTCGTGAGATCGATGCGCGTGACGTTGAGGACTCGCCACAGGTCGCCGTGCTGAGTGAGTCCCTTGGACGGCGCCTCTGGCCCGCAGAGGACCCGATTGGCCGAACGATCTTTGCCGACGGGAAACGCACTGTCGTGGGAGTCGTCGCTGACATTGCATCCAGGCAGCTGGAAGACTCGACCGACTCGCAAATTTATTTTCCCGCCGAGCAAATGGCCATGCCGTCTTACTATTGGCCAAAGGACTTGCTGGTACAGACTTCGGGTAATGCGACGGCCCTTGCGCCTTCTGTGCGCAGAATCATCCATGACGTCGACCCCGATCAGGCAATCTCCAACGTACAATCGTTAGAAGACGTCATGACCTCACAAACCGCACCACGCCGCGTGCAGCTCCGCGTATTAGGAATGTTCACGATTCTGGCGTTCTCGCTCGCGGCTATCGGAATACACGGTCTGCTTTCGTTTGCAGTATCCACACGCATGCAGGAAGTTGGAGTCCGCATGGCTTTAGGCGCGGATCGGCGTAGCATTCTCGGCATGTTCCTTCGGCAGGGCATCTTCCTTGCGGTCGGCGGCATTGTTGCAGCCGTGCCTGTGGCCTATTTCGTCGTTCAGACGTTGAAGTCCCTGCTGTTTGGTGTGAGTCCAGGCGATCCGGTGGTGTACGGTGCGGCCGGGTTTCTCGCTCTTGTCATGACTGTCGGGGGCAGCATTCGTCCGGCTCTTCGAGCAGCGGCTGCTGATCCCCTGGCAACGATTCGAGCGGAATAACCATCCACGTCAGTTCCAAATCACTTACTGCAACATCGGGCCTCGGCGCATCTATCTCAAGATCCGATTTAATCTCAGTTATTGGTATGCCGGCAAACCGGCCAAACGACTCGCGGCCGAGACAAGAATTATGCAGAGTTCGCGCTGGCGGATTTTAATTGAACATCAGGCAGTCTTATCACTACGGTTATCGCAGCCAAGAACTCCGCATAACAACAAACTCTGCATGTCTGTTCCCATTTTTACAATACCGCGCCCTGTGGATTGCCGAGAATCAAGCTCACGAACAGAAAGGATGAATATGTCATGACGACAACGCTTCTTCGCATTGCATCGGTGATTTCGCTTGTGTTCACCGCCGGTCACACCTTGGGCGGCCTGCAGAAGTGGTCACCGATGGGGGAGAACGAGGTACTCAAGGCTATGACCGCGGTTCGCTTCGACACCATGGGCGCAAACCGTTCGTACCTGGACTTCTTCATGGGCTTTGGATGGTCGATCAGCGTGCTCATGCTGCTACAGACCGTACTCCTGTGGCAGCTCGCCTCATTCGCCCGCGCGGACGCCGCGCGCGTTCGGCCGATGATCGCGGTATTCGCGCTGGCTACGCTGGCCACCGGCGTCATCGCTTGGCGTTTCATTTTTCCGATACCAGCGCTGTTCTCCGGCGTGTTGGTGATCCTGCTGGTGGCAGCGTACGTCGTGTCCCGTTAGTGCGGATCGATCCGAACGTGCTCCATGCGCCCTCGTCAGGCGACAGGTCACGCGAACCATGTAAACTGTCTCCATGAAGATTTGTATTCTTGGGGCCACCGGTCTCGTTGGACGCGAGACCATCGACCTTACAAGCCGGGCTTGGCCCGGCGCTGAACTTCAGTTATTTGCGAGCCGCGACCAAGAGCTTAAACATGGCGGAAAGACGTATGCCGTCAGAGCGGCTGCAAGTCTCGAATCATCCGATGCTCCGCGGGGAGAACTCGCTTTTGTGGCGCTCGATGACGAACACAGCAAGCGTTACGTGCCGCGTCTGTTAGAGCTCGGCTATCGCGTGATCGATAAGAGCAACACCTATCGCGCCGACCCGAATGTTCCCTTGGTTGCGGCGGGCGTCAACGACGACGTTATAACGCAAGAAGTCCGGCTCGTGGCGAATCCGAA
>DATFXZ010000413.1:0-6524 GCA_035315305.1 Terriglobia bacterium
CGCAGGGACGGTACAATCTTAGGCTCGCTTCGATCGTGGAACTCACCCAAGCGCAGTTGAATGTCACGCAAGCCGAAATCGAGAATCTCAGCGCAAAGTACGATTACCAGACACAGAACACAGCTCTTCAGTACAGCGCCAAACTACTGCGATAAACCGTCGCGAATATGAAGGTCACCAGACGCAATTTCACCTCACTGTGGCTATGTTGGTTGCTCGTAATCTGAGTTTGGTAATTGACGTGGCACAGTTCATTGCCATCGGCCCATGGGATCGATCTCTTTTATTGGGTGAGGTAACGCGGAGATATCGTTGGCGACCCACACCTTGATAAGATGCCGCCAGCTTCCACAATCAGAAAAACACACGTTATGACCGAACGAATTTCAACCTCGAAACGTCGTTCGTTTCTCGCTCGTCTCAGTGCAGGCGTAACTGCGTTTGCAGCTGTAGTGTCCAGCGGCGGGACAGCGCAGGGTCAGTCACTCGCTCCGACAAAGTGGCTGCCGGAACGTCACGAGGAGGATGACTGGTTGGATAAAGGGCCCACCAAACACAGGCTCATATTCGATACGACGACCCCAAATGGTCTCGGGGACGCGATTGCGTTTGCGAGCAATTTTATGCGTGTCAACCGAACCGACTACGCCTTGCAGAACGCTGATCTCGCCGTTGTCATCGTCGTCCGTCATCGCTCGACGCCGTTTGCGTACAGCGATGCGATTTGGGCGAAGTATGGAGTACCGATGGCCTCGCGAGCTCAATTTACGGATCCAAAGACAAAGGTTGCACCGACGCTCAACGTGTACAATGCCACGGATTACAGTGCTCAATTGCCAAACCGAGGCACGACGCTCGACTCCCTTTTGAAACAGGGTGTGCAGCTAGCTGTATGCCAGGTAGCCACTCGCGGTATTGCCGGAAGTATCGCAGAGGCGACTGGTGGTAATACAGACGCCATCTACAACGAACTGGTCGCGAGTATCGGGAGCGGGGCCCGCATGGTTCCCGCTGGAATCGTTGCCGTAAATCGCGCGCAGGAGCGAGGCTACTCGTTCGTGAGCGCTTAAATTTCGTACGCAACACGCTTTTCCGTGAGGTTTATGGAACGCACTGCGCAGTTCGCCCTCGTCTGCATCGCGTTTATCGCTGCTGCCTGTTCACACAAGGACGATCCCAACGCGGTTGTATTCGGGTTAAAGCTCAGCGGACCACTCATCTCCTCGCGCACTACAATGGCGACTGCGTGGGAATTTCCGAAAAATCCCCTGACCGACGCCACACTCGATGATTCGAAGCTCTCGAATGAAATTCGGTCGGGTTTTCGGATTTTCACGAACACGCCACGCGAGGCGCCGCGATTCGCGCCCGGAAAGATCTCTTGTAACAACTGCCACTTGAATGGCGGCCAGCGTGAGCTTTCGCTTCCGCTTGTCGGCGTCGCGGGAATGTTTCCGGAGTACAACAAACGCTCGGGCCGTCTGTACAGCCTTGGCGACCGTATCGTGGACTGCTTTCTTCGAAGCGAGAACGCTACAGGTCTCGGTGAAGGCGATCTTCCCACCACATCGTCAAAGGAGGTGCTGGCCCTCTCTGCCTATATCACGTGGCTCGCTGAAGGAGCCATCGTTGGAAAGAACCCAACATGGCGCGGTCGTAATACGATCGCTTCCTCTAACCTGATTCCCATTGAAGAGCTCGATCAGCGTAGGGGAGAAGCACTTTTTATGGAGCATTGTACAAACTGCCATGGTGAGGATGGACAAGGTATTGCCATCGCTGACAAAAAAGCGGGTCCGTTGTGGGGACCCGACTCGTGGAACGATGGGGCCGGTGCAGCACGCGTGTACACGCTAGCAGGCATCATTCGATACTCCATGCCGTATCTCAACCCCGGCAGCCTGACCGATCAAGAAGTCCAGGAAGTGGCCGCGTTCATCAATTCGAAGCCACGTCCCTCATATCCATACAAGCAGCAGGATTACCGCACGGAAAAGCTACCCTCCGACAGCGTCTATTATGTTCGGCCTTGAATGCAGGCGATAATTGCCGCCAAAGAGATCTGATGACTGGCGGTCTTGAACGAAAGAGCTTGAGGACGCGTCTTCTCTTGCTGCGACAAGAGCCGAAATCGGTGCTTTCTTTCTTGAAAGGTCCGCCTATCGATCCAATCGCGTGACAACAATCGCCCCCTGGCTTTCCCATGCTGCAAACACACTGCCCGAGCCGGCGATCGTGGCAAAAGCGCCATCGGGCGCGAGAGTAACAACGGAGCCGTCGTGAGGAAGCTTCGCTTCAAGTCCCGATCGTCCAGTCCAGACCACGTATGGTCCGTTCTCGTTGACGGCGATAGTGGGATCTTTGCCGATTGCTAGCGCACGTTCCGGCTGCCCAGCCCTCGACAGAAAAACCGTATCCTGCCTCCTCCACACAGATGTGATCTCACCTTTGGCATCAACAGCAACGCCGCCACCATCCATCGGGCAAATGTTGAGTTGCCAAGTTCCCGTTCCAAATTTCGAAACTTGATTGAAAGTCTTTCCTCGATCCATGGAACGCGCGAAGTACAAATCTCGTGCTCCACCGAGATTATTTCGCCACATCACGTAGATCTCTCCGCTCTTTGAAATGGCCAAAGAAGGATGACAGCATTCACAGATTTTTCCGTCAGGCGACGCATAGACCCGCACGTTCTTGGACCACGTTACGCCACCATCCGTGGATGCTGCTCCGTACAGTTGATTTCTTCTGTTTTCACGAATATCGAGCCACGCCGCGAATACGAGACCATTCGGACCCGTCGCCAACGCCTGCAGCCCTTCAGGAGCGGAGCCGGGCGAATCGTTAATTACCGTGCTCGCGGACCAAGTACGCCCGCCATCGGTCGATCGCCATGCCCCGATATTTCCTGAGTGCGGCGCGGAGATCAGGATCGCGCCGGCAGATGAAATTGCGATCCGCGGTCCACGATGCATGCCGAGCATCGCTTTGGGTATGGTCGCAACGACCATCGGTTTCGAGAACGTTCGCCCTTGATCGCGAGAACCGGAGTAGTAAATGTTGTTGGAGGAGCCGAACGTCAAACCAACGAGATCTCCTGCAACCGCGATCTGTGGCTGCGAGAATTTCAGTCCGCCCACGTCCGGTGCAATACGGACCGTAACGAGCATGGCTAAGAGAATCGTTAACATAATGCCGTTTGATTTGGATTATTCCACAAATGAACGCTAATTGCGGCGAAAGAGCGCAGCTGGAGTCGGGCGGTAGATGATGAAACGCCAAGCCTGTCCCTTGTTATCCTCCCTCGCGGAGCAAGCGGTCCGGATCGATTTTCGTCACGCGTCTAGCTGCCAGATAACAAGCGAGCAAGGCAATGACGAGTAAGCCGACCGCAACTCCGCCGAGTGTGGGTGTATCGAACGGCGAGATGCCGATGAGCAAGCCCTCAAGCGCCTTCCCGGCCATGTAGATTCCAGGAATACCGGCCAGCAAGCCAATGATGACGAGCCGTGCGCCCTCGCCGACGACAAGCCGGATCACCCGGTGATGTGTCGCACCGAGCGCCAGGCGTATCGCAAGCTCGCCGCGCCGCCGTGAAACGGATCCGGAAATCATGCCAAACAGACCCATCGAGACCAGCAGCAGCGCTCCGAGTGCAAGGCCCGCAATCAGCACGGCGCTGATGCGTTCGCGGCTACGCCGGTCCGCGACGATGTCGTCCATTGTCAACATCAGCGAAACAGGAATGCGCCGCTCGATCTGACGTACAGCCGCACGCGCTTCGGCAACCAGCGCATGCGGGTCCCTCGTCGTCCGGATCACGTAAAACCAATAATCGATATTTGGAAAGTCTTCTGCCCTGACAAAAATTTGCGGGCGTCCATCGCGGTAAAGGTCGTAGAGGCGCGCCTGTTCCACCACGCCGACGATCGTCAGTGAATCTCCGTTACATCGAATGGTCGCACCAATCGGATTTCCGTTCGGAAAGAACTGTTGTGCCAAATGCCGATCAATGAGCGCTTCGCGGACACCGTCATGGCGACCTTCTTCTAAAGCGCGACCGGCCAGCACACGCATTCCCATGGTCTCGATATATTCCGCGCGCGTGAATAGACGGTCCACGAGCGGACGATCCCGATCGTCGCCGGTGTTTCCCGGCGCGCTGGGAAATTGGACCTGAACGACATTCGCGTCGCCAGATAGGGGCAGCGTGTCTGTAGCACTAACTCCCGTCACACCGGGGAGCGCTTGCAGCACGGCAGTGGTGAACTTATGAAAAGCGGCAGCGTCGGCCGGATTCGTCAACACGCGAGTCGAAAGCCTCATTGTCAGCACGCCCTCAGACCTGAAGCCCGGGTCCGCCTCACGCAACAGTTCGAAACTGCGCACGACAAGTCCGGCCGCGCTCAGGAGGACGAGCGATAACGCGACCTGCACCACGATGAGACTGCGTCGCATGCGTCCAGAACTCGCGCCGCCACGCACCGTGCTTCCTGAAATCAGCGATGCCAAAGAAACCCGCGCCGCCCACATCGCAGGCACGGCAGCGGCCACGATACCGAGCAGAATACCAACAGTAATCACCACCACGGCGATGCCCCAATCCAGGGCGATGGTCTCGCGACGCGGGAGATCCAAAGGCCCGAGAGTCAAAAGCAGACGCGTACCCCAGATTCCGCCCAGTGTGCCCGTCGCGCCGCCAATGAGTCCGAGAATCCCGCCTTCAAGCATCGTCGCCCGGACCACGGCGGGACCGCTCGCACCCAACGCCCGAGACACTGCAAACTGCTTCTCACGCTCGGCCGCCCGCGAAAGCAACAACGATGCGAGATTCACCGTCAATACGAGCACCAGAAACACACCCGCAAAACCCATGGCCAGAAGCGCCGGCCGGACTTGCTTGACCAGATCCGCCTGCAGTCCGACCGAATACAGCCTGAGACCACGCCGTTTCTTAGGCTCGCGCTCGACAATGGAACGGCCGGCAGCCGCAACGGCTTGTTCGAGAATTTCCGGTGACGTGCCGTGACGGGCACGAACCACGGTCAACAAAAAGGCGCCGTCCGGAGGGAGTTTTCGAAGATCGTCGCTGAGGGCGTAGTAGACGTCCGGCCGCTCCGCCGCCGAACAGGCAAACGCAAAATTTGGAGGCATGACGCCAATCACCGTATGCGTATCAGGTCCGATCCTGAGTTTGCTGCCAATGATGTCCGGGTTGCTGCCGAGACGTCTCCACATTCCGTCGCTCAGAACAATCGGGCCGACGTTACTGAGGCCGATGTTACCTTCCTCCGACCGGAAACCGCGGCCCAGTGCCGGACGGACGCCAAGCAAATCGAACAGGTTCGTTGAACCGCCCATACTCATGATGTGGAATGCATCTCTGTTGTCTGTTGCGGGAATCGCTCCATTTCCGCAAACTACGCCCGCCGCATCCTCAATGACGCCACCAGCCTTCTGCAGTGCCGCTACTTGAGGCCCGGAGAGCGCCGCGCGGTCCACTTTGAGGTGATCCACTTCGGCCCACACCGAATAGAGATTATTCGGTTTGCCGTACGGCAGCGGTTCGATCAAGATCTTGTCCACGGCCGTGTACACAACCGCAAAGGTCCCCAGACCGACGGTTAGCGTTCCAAGAACGGCAATAAGGAACAGCGGCCTTTGCCGTAAACGCCGGCTTGCCAGCTCCATGTCGCGGCCCCAGTCGCCGCCACGTCTCCACGCGACTGCCGGTTGGAGCCGTTCGGCGAGACCGTTGCGAAGGGAATCGCGAAGCGCGGCACACCAAACGGCAGCCAGAGCCAGTACTCCAGCGCGCTTGAGCGCTTCGACGGCCCGATCACGATACGTTGCAATCAGATCCTCACCCATTTCGTCGCGGAAATCGGCCGGATACAACCGAAGCAACAGTCTGAACCAGCGCTCGCTAAGGTTCACCTTTCCCCCTTCGCGAGCAAGCCGCCAAGCCGCGCGGCATTGGTCAAGGCTTCGAGCCGCCGCGCCTCCGCCTTGGCCACCTTCAGACCGAGAGCCGTTATCCGGTAATAATTGCGGCGCTCATCGTCCGCGTTCCGATCGGATTTCGAAACCGCAGCCTCGATCCATCCCTGATCGACCATTCGCGCCAGCGCGCGATAGAGCGTCCCCACATCCGGCACCGCTTCACCACGTTCCTTGGCGTCCTGCATGATGCCGTAGCCGTGGCGATCGCCATCGGCAAGGCTCAAGAGAACATGAAACTCCACCGGCCGCAACGGTAAGAGTGTTTCGATTCCTCGATCTCGATCCATGCCCATGGTTCGAACTCCAGAATAGATGCGTTACGCATATATATGCATCACGCAGATATCGGAGTCAAGTGTTTTCACTGCTTGCGTAGCGGAGCCCACGAGATCACAGAAAAGATCGTTGGTGGTTATTCGAGCTGGTGGACATAGGAACCCCGGTCGAGATCGTTGAGTAAGGCGCTACGCGCTATCCTACAAATGGGACGGTTTCAACGGAGCACTCTCTCTCCGCCTGTT
>DATFXZ010000414.1:0-8197 GCA_035315305.1 Terriglobia bacterium
CACGATGCTATTGGGCCTTGGTTCGAGCTTCTCGCGAATCTCCTCTACCGTCACAATCGCCCTTTTAGCTGCGAGAACCACTTCCTTCTGGATCCCAGTCACTCCCCATAACAGAACGTTGCCTTGTCTGTCCGCGTGTTGCGCGTGAATGATAGCGACCTCCGGCCGGATCGCTCGGACAGTCATCACTTCCCGGCCGGTAAAGGGGCAGGTCATCGGAGCAATGGTTTTCGTGTGTTTACATAAGTCGTTTCCGAAGTACCCCAGTAGAACGCCGAATGGGAGACCGGCCGCTGCGGCCGTCAGCGCAGCAGTAAGTCCAGCATGACTGTGCTCTTCGATTTCGATGTTGTGCGGCCAGCCGTTCTCGGCGGCGTCACGGAAGCGAGGAGACAAACCAACGCCGGGATTGCCTGCCCACGAAAAGATCATCTTGCGTGCGCAACCGGCACCGATCATTTGGTCATAGATGAGATCGGGTGTGAGCCGGATCAATGTCAGATCGCGAAGATGCTGTCGAATAATCTCGTGTCCGGCAGCGAAGGGAATAAGATGGCTGAAGCCTTCTGCAGCGACAGAATCACCATCGTGTACGAATGCGCTGATGGCTTCTTTGATGCTGCAAATTCTCGCCATACTCGCGAGGCGGAGCAAACTTGCTTCCATTCAACGGAGACAAAACGAACGCCCCGCAGCTGCTACTCGGAGTGTTCGACGTTCCACATGTTGGGATTCATTTTCATCAGATGAACACGTAACCGAACCTAGGAGGTTTTGACGAGCGTCTGTCCATGAATCTCTGTTAGCCGCGGAGCGGCGTCAGAGTGCGCAGTCCTAATTCGAGATGCTGTGTGAACGACCCCCTGCCGCCTTCGGCTAATCTCCCCTCGTCAGGGGGAGACACGAGCGAAGCGAGCGAGGGGGTCGCTCACACACCATCGTCAATTGGAGACGCCAGCAAATTCTCAATCCGCGATTTCGCTGAAGGAACCAGCACGTTTTGCTTTCGCCACCATGTCAAGAACTCAGGCCGTACGTTTGCACCGGCGCTGATGATGGTTTCGATAACCGGCACATAATCGACGTTCGCATCGTAATTGACGGCGGCCCACAATACATTGCCCAGAACTGTCCCTCCCCAAACGTTTTCGATTTCTAGTGGACTGCGTCGTTTCAGGAGAAGCTCTACCGCATTCAAGTGCCCGCCAAGCGCAGCGAGATGCAACCCGGTTAGGCCATTTTCGTTTTGTGCGGCTACATCGGCGCCTTTATTGAGCAAGAAGGCCACTATGTTCGTTCGACCAAATTCACAGGCCCACATGAAGGCCGACTGGACCTGCGCTTTCGTGATGTTGGGTTCCACTCCGGTCGCGTCCTCGAAAAATTTCTTAACGATATCCAATCGCCCGACCGCGGCTGCTCCGGAGATTCCGGCAATTCCCCGTGCACCGTCAATCATCGCACCCGCATTGAGCAAAACCTCGAACAGCGCGGTCCGCACGCCTGCACTCACAGGATGGATACTCGTCAAAAACAGTCCCGCCGTGGTAGCACCACCACCGTATAGATTGCACGTGGCGTTGACATCCGCTCCGCGCTCGAGCAACAGCCTGGCAATGGCTGGAGCGTTGCTCGGTGTACGCTGCCGAAAAGCTTCGACACCGTTCGCGCCGCAATAATTGAGCAGCGTAGCTCGATGTGGCCGTGGGGAACGCGCGTAGACGAGCGACGGTTCTTCGTCGAGCAATTCGCGTAACGTTTCAAGCTCGCCAGATGCAATCGCGTCGGCCGCGCGCTCGATCAAGAGATTCATTTCTTCGCGATCGAGCCTTGCCTCTTCCTGCGCGGGTTGGGCTCCAGCTTCGAGAAGATGCCGGATGAGTTGTTCGCGACTTTGGTCATCCTTTAGATCGACTGCAAGATCGAGCGGTGTCATGAGGTCGAAGTTGCGCGCCTCGACGTCAGCACCTGCACCTAACAAAACATCTACTGTTTCGGTTGAATTGGCTGTGACTGCAAGGTGCAGCGACGTTTCGCCATCGCGATCAGACACATTTGGATCAAGGCCGGCTTCCAGCAACAAAGGAACGGCGTTGTAATGGCCGCTTCTGACAGCCCACGCCAACATGCGGTGATCGTCATCACGAAGAGAGGTCTTGAAGTCCGACGACTTTGCAAGAAGGCGGTGCACCTCTGCACGGTCTTGAGCCACGCAAGCGGCAATCACCCGATCCACGTGGGATACTACTCCGGCATCGGCCCCTCGCCGCCGCAGCACATCCGCGGCCACAGCATTCCCGTAACGTAAGGCGCTTCGGTATGCCCTCTGTCGGATGGGTCCGCAAAACTCCGGCGCATGATCATCGCCGATCAGAATGTCCATGAATTCGGCGTCACGCCCGAGTTGTATGGCTTCAAGCAGGGCGGGCTCATTGGTGGCCATGGGCGGGGCAATGTGGCGCGCCAATATCCGCGCCATGTCCTTTTTATCGAGAACAGCGCATGCCTTGAGGGCCCAAATAATCTGCCACTCGTGATGATTCGCATCGAGCAACAGCCGGAGCACATCGCTGCTGCCGCCGCGCACAGCCTGGGAAAGAGCAATGGGAGCGTCTTTTGGATCAGCCCCGGCCTCGAGGAGCAAGCGCACCAATTCTGGGCTGCCCAACTGTCCCGCAGCCGCCTCGATTGGGAACCACTCCTCCTGATCAAACAGGTTAACGTTAAAAGATACGTAGCCGAGTTCTTTGCCTGCGGCACGTACATCGGCGCCCAGCTCAATAAGGCGACGCGCGATCTGGAGGCGCGCCGCCGTGGCTTCGGAGTCGCTTCGGCGATAGCGGCTGTAACACAGATAAAGCAGCGGGGTCCAATTCCGTCTTCCACTCCTTTGAGCGACTAAGGACGGATCCGCTTCCAGCAATGACAATGCAGCCTGGACATCCGCGATTGCAGCTGCGACATGAATGGATCGTTGTGCCGCGCCGGGATCACGAGCAAGTGTGGATTGCACCACGTTGTCGTTGCCGGCAAACGCCGCGTCGATAATGGCCTCCCCGACATCTGCCCGGCTTAACGCCACTTGCTCGATATGGTGTTTCATTTTGGGCCAGCTGGAAAAACCGGCTTCGCGAGCTACGACGAACTGCGCTTCACTTAGGGTGATCAGTTTAGACAACGAAGGCAAATGCCGCGCGATACGCACCGCGGCTTCAACATGGCCTTCTCGGTGAGCCCGCCGGAGATCCTTGGCTCGCTTTCGTTGTTGCTCGAGGTTCAGACTGGGAAGGCGATCGGTTGGAAAAGACATCAGACTACCCTCCATTCAATTCCGGTGTCCGCTTTGCCGGATGGAAGACAGTCCGTTTTATTTTGGATTCTCAGGTTTGAAATCGAGACGGGCGCTGCCCTTCCCGCGGACCGGGTGCACTCCCGATGTGCATCACTTAGTATATTTCCGCAGGTAGGGAAAGTCCCGTAAGTTGCGCGCGGATTCCGCCAATGACGCCACTATTATCCGATTCGAAGCGGAGCCGCTAGACGAAACTGAACGAGAGTTTCGGAACCAATATAAACTTGTTCGCCTTTATGGGCGGCGTTGGTTGCCACTCCCGCGCCGGCGCCTAAACCTGCTCCGATTGCGGCCCCCTTTCCGCCTCCGAACAAGGCCCCCAGGCCGCCACCAGCCAAAGCCCCGATACCAGCAGACTTTGCTGATTGCTTAGATTCACTTTTCCCCCGAAACTCAACAACGTTGCTGGCTATTGGATAGCTGTGATTGCCGGCCACAATGCGTTGCAACTGAAGCTGCAATTTACTGCGACCTTTCACACGGCCCGCCGAGCTGGCGTTCACCAGCTTCACATAGGCAGTCGCACCCCGCGGCACGACAATCCGGTTTCCAATGCGAATCGGATTTTCGATCGATCCTCGAAATGTCTCTCCCGCATGATTCCGATCTGAACTGATACTGTCGATCATGCGTATGTTGATTACAGTACCCGCCGGTATGCTCACTTGATCGCGTGCGACTAGCGTTGCGGGTATGATCAATAATGCACAAATAGCCACAAAGCTTATTACTGATTGAATGTACCTCACGAATTCCTCCTCGCCCGAGGTAACTCTGTGTATGCGAATGCTCACGTGCTTTCGCAATTCTATGAACGGGCTCTTTATCTTTATTTTCCCGCAACCCGCGGCTGAATGTCGTTCGGCGACGTTCGCTAGAAAGACAAATTTTTTGAGAAAAACGGCAGGACCTTTAACTCGAACCGCTCTTTCACACGATTGGTGTGATCTCCTTCATACGTTTCGAAGGTATGCTTCACACCAAAGTCCGTCAGGATTTGATCCATCTGCTTGTTTGACGCCGCGAGATTATCCTGCGTCCCGACTTCACCCATGATCGCGTGATACTTTTTCAGGTTGGTAACGTACTGATCGATCATCACCAGCGGCGAGTTGGCAGCATATTTTGCGACGATCAACGGCTGCGGTACTCCGTCCTTCACCGGCAGATCGAAAAACTGGGGCGGATTGTTCGGATTGGAAGCCCAAGCGGCAGCCTGAGCGGATCCGGCATTTGCGAAACCTGCACCCCGCCCGCCGGCGCGCTGTCCCCTGGCGCCTTGTCCCGGAGTCTCGGCGGGCGCGGCCGCCGCGCGATTCCCCCCCCCGCCTCCGCCATTATTCAACAAACAACACGCGCTCATGATGTACAGGCTCGAAAACACGTCCGGACGCTTCATTCCGATTCGAATGGTTCCATATCCGCCCATGGAATGCCCGCCAAGTCCGCGGCTCATGCGATCAGCAATGGTGCGGTAATGGCCGTCGATAAAAGAGACGAGATTTTCGGCAATAAACGTTTCCCAATCGCCGATAGTTGACGATGCCGAATACATGCTGCCGTTGTACTTCGTGAACGCGTCTGGACTGACAAGAATCATCTCCTTCATCGTGCCTGCCGCAATGTCCTTGTCGGCGTTTTCGGCAAGATTGCTAAACGTCATCCAGCGTTCAGCCGTGAGTCCATAACCGTGCAGCAAATACACCGCGGGAAATCGTTGATTGCGATTCGTGGCATAGCTTGGCGGCAGATAAACTAAAACTTCGCGATCCGGAGAGTCGCCTTCGAGATTTCCCTCCAGCGATTTTCCATGCACCGTAATGTGTTCGACTGTGCCTTTGCTGGTGGGCGCATTCGTTTGTGCGACACCTACGATCAGTGCGAGTGCAAGGTAAACAGTCATAATCAACGCCCCTATCAAAAAAAATCAGCCACAAGAAGGCACAGAATGCACAAGAAACTTCTCTTCACTCCCTCGGTCCGTAATGCGGGACCGGCCGGCCGACTTCATGCGCACCAAGATCCGGCGCACGGCCGGTAAAATCATCATTCACGCCGGGCAGGCGCACGCCCGCATCAACGGCAGCCGATCCCGGACGAAGTTGAAAGTCAAAATCTGCCGGCTTGTAGAGGGTACGCGGATCCGGACCCGCCGGGGACACTTTTACAAACACATCGTAGTCCACGAGGACACTGTGTTTGTCCTGCCCCGTCGCATCGCTGTATTCCTTGAGCGTCTTGAATCGCCGTGTCTCCCGCGCTTTGGCCTCAAGCTGTGCTTGCTGTTGCGTCGACAGTTTTCCATCTTCGCCAGGGAAGTTCGCGCGCATCGTCATCGGCGGCGTGCTCCATTCGAAAGAAAATTCCGCACCTTCATTCGGCCGGAAACCGTTGTAATCCGAACTGGAGTAATTCGTATTCGTCTCGACTGCGAATATTTCGGGCGTTTCGCTTTTGCCGAGGATCAGATTGTTCCGGTAGTGAACGTTCGACGCCGCGAGAAGCATCGGTTTCACGTTCGACAAGAACGTGTTGTGGTAGACGACTATACCCGCCGACGACGCCGTAAACTTCACTGCTCCGCCTTCCGGTGCGTGATAGACAACGTTGCGAATGAAGTACACGGGTCCGCCGAACATCGGCTGAACACTCAGAGCGCGATGGCCATGGTTGAAGCATCGATTACGAAAGATGCGGATGTTGTGTGCGCCGCCATCGGACTCGATGCAGTTGTCTTCCATATTGGTGATGTCGTTGCCATAAAAGTCGATCGAAACGGGCATCCGGTCGCGGATCGGATTCGGTGTGCCATCCGGATTGCCGTACGTCGCGACATCCACACCGTCATGGAAATTCGCGATGTAGTTATACGCAACGACATGCCCCGAGCCATACACCTTCACCGCGTATTCAGATACAAGCTTGGGATTGAACTCCGGTAGATTCTGCCAGGTCCTGCCGGTAAAACCCATGAGGTAATTTGGATTGAAGCGGCCGATCATGGTGTTGTCGACAATGTAGTAGTCCTTCGAACCTGACCAGTCGGTGTAAATCGCGCGTCCTACATTTTCAAAACGGCAGTGCTTGATCGTCAGTCCGCTCGAGCCGATGATGTTTTTCAGGCCGGCCTCAAATGCCAGATCCGTATTGCGAATCGTCAGGCCCTCGAAATAGTTGTAATTTGCCGCAAGCACATTGAAGAGGTTGTATGCGCCATCGCCGTCGAAGATCGGTTCGCCATCACCCGCGGCCTTAATCACGATGGGTTTTTCAGGCGTGCCGCTTTGCGTCAAGAAATAGGTTCCACTGGAAACGGTACCCAGACCGCCGCCGTATCGGTGGCGGTCATCCTTGTACAAGCCCGCATGGACCAAAATCGTGTCGCCCGGCTGAACGCGAGCGGGCCATGAATTGAAATAGTCGGAGCCGCCGGCGCCTGTGTAATACGCGGCCAAAAGTCCTGTGAAGGCCGGTTCCAGCTTCGCTCCGTTGTAGCCGGGCGGATAGACGTGATAGACCTTGCCGCCAGCTGCTGGTTTGGGCTCGAACCGGGTCCGAACGGTGACAGTGTTTTCTGTCTTGCCATCGATGCCATCGGGATCCGACATCACGAAGCGGCACTCGTACTCCGTCGCCGGTTCCAGATCAAAGATGCTGCCCGCAAATCCATTGGGCACGATGTAGTGCAGCGAATTTTCATTGATTCGCTCATTCCCAATACGGAGGAGTGGGAGTCCTTCTTTCCAAGTTTGCTCCCCCTTCTTACGATAGGAAACCGCGACTGCCGCGTTGCGATTATCATCGCCATCGATTCGCCATTCAAATCCGAGCGAGAGCAGTGTCGGCGGTTCGGTGATGAACTGTTTGACGGTTGTCCTATCCGCCGCCGCTAATGCGACAGGCCACAACGGCAGTAATAAGAGAACAATCACCGATCGATGAATCCTCGAGTTGCGCATGATGAGCGGAAGTCTACCATGTGCAGTTATGAGTTATGAGTAAAGGCGCGTGACTCACAACTCATAATTCAAAACTCATAACCGATGGTGCATTTTGTGCCTTTTTGTGGGCTAATTTACTTTTGCAGGAGGCGTCTATGTCCACTGTTATCATTTCCGAAGTTTCTTGGCGCGATCGGTTTCGTCGAGCATTTCTCGTGGCTATGGCGACGCTCGGTCAGATGCCATTCCTGGAACATCTCGAAGAGCTTCGGCAGCGGCTGATCAAATGTCTCATCGCTCTTGCTGCGGGCACGGTCGTCGGCTTAATTTATACGGCTCCGATCATTGAATTCCTTGGAAGACCGGCGGCGACATCAGGAATCCGTCTCGTTGCGATTGATGCGACGGAGGTGTTCTCGTTGTACTTCAAAGTTGCGCTTGCAACCGGAATCTGCCTGGCTGCGCCGGTAATTCTCTGGCAAGTGTGGCGCTTCATTGAGCCTGCGCTTTATAAGCACGAAAAGCGGTACGCAGGTCCTTTCATTATCTCGACGACTGTTTGTTTTGTTGGAGGCGTAGTGTTCGGCTACGAGATCGTTGCACCGTGGCTATTCAAGCTGGAGCTTGTCATGGCGAGAGAGGCGCACCTCGAAATGGCAATGAGCGCGGAAAGCTTTTTCACAATGCTGGTGGCTACTGTCGTTTCGATGGGCGCCATCTTTGAGATGCCTCCGATTATTTTCATCCTTAGTCGAATAGGATTAGTCGATGCAAAGTTCCTCATCCGGAATTTCAAATACGCGTTTCTATTGTTCAGCATTGCCGCTGCCGTGCTGACGCCCTCAACGCAGATCCCGCCCATGTTGTTCTTTATGGCTGTGATGACAGGGATTTATGTCATCAG
>DATFXZ010000415.1:0-4297 GCA_035315305.1 Terriglobia bacterium
AACGAGAAGCAGCGAAGCAATGTAAATTGTCCTGAACCACCAAGTAGCCCACCAAGCGGGCAAAATCACAATTTGCAACCGTGCGGCAGGTTCGCTCCATGGCCCGCGAGTTGTGGCACCCTGCACATCAAAGCTGTAAACGCCAACTGGCAGCGTCGTGTACGTGGCGAGGCGTTGGTCGCTTCCCACCTCATTCCACTGTTGGTCCAAACCCTCGAGCCTGTAACGATAGCGGTTAGCCGAAGCATTGAAGTAGCTCAATGCAGAAAACTCGATGGAGAAAATGTTCTGCGAGTGAGACAACTTGATTGTGTCCGCGTAGTTGATGGCTTTCTTCAGGGGTGAGCCAGGACCGAGATTCAGCGGGTTTCCAAACAACCTGAAATCAGTCAGAACAATCGGCGGGACGAATTTGTCGGCCACCATCGCACTGGTGACTACCTTCTCAGGAAAAAATGCAGTGACTCCGCTGAACCCTCCAAAAAACATCTCGCCCTCGGCGCTCTTGAAACAAGCGCCGTACCCGGTAAGGTCTGGGCCCGGAAGACCGTCGCCAACAGTGTAATTACTGAATTTCCTGCTTCGCGGGTCGAAGCTTGATATCCCTTTGTTGGTGCTCATCCAAAGAAGACCGTGTTGGTCTTCCAGAATACAGCTCACCACATTCCCAGCCATACCATCCCGCTCTTTATAAACAGCAAATGTCCTTGTTTGGAGATCAAATCTGTCCAGTCCGTTTTGCGTGCCAGCCCAGAGTGTTCCGCTATCATCAAACAATACGGAATTCACCCGGTTGTCGCTCAATGTATGAGGATCATTCGCGTCATGATTAAAAATGGTGAACTGGCTTGTCTCTGGGTCGAACCGGTGTAATCCTAAATTGCTGCCGAGCCACAAACGTCCCTGTGGGTCTTCCGCAATTGCGTAATAGTTCAGGCCTCTAGTTTTCGGGTCCGGCCTATATGCGGTGAATCGTTTGGTGGATCGATCGAAACGACAGAGCCCATCCCAGGTTGCACCCCACAAGGTATCCTGACGATCGATAAGCAATCGCTCTACAACGCCGCTGCACAAACTGGTGGGGTTCGCGTCGTGATGATAGCGTTGCAGTTCTCCCGTTTTTCGACTGTAGCGCAGCAATCCTGGATCCGTGTTTCCAATCCAAAGAACGTCTGGTCCATCTTCGATAATCGAAAGTACCTCAGACCCAGCTACGGGCTGGAAACTGGAGTACCGTCCGGTCTTGCGATCGAAGCGCTCCAACGCCCGATTGACGCCGACCCACAAGACGCCCTGCCGATCCTGAAAGAGACCACTAACCAAGCCCGCACTTATGCCGCTGGAACTTTCGGATGGGCGTAGGAACTTGGTAAAAAGGGGCGGTTTAGTAGTAAAGAAGTTTGGCTCCACTTCGTGTAAGCCGACCCAAATGTTTCCTTCGCGGTCTTCGAATAGGGCTATAACACGGTTATCGGCCAGGCTGTCGTTATCACCAGGGCGGTTGCGATAGCTAATAAAACGCCGATGCTCACGATCGAACTTGAGCAAGCCAAGCATAGCCGTACCAAACCACACGGTGCCTTCGTGATCTTCCAGCAGCGCATACGCGGGGTTTCTCAAATTGCCCAGAGCAGGCGAGTCGAATTCAAATTTAGTCAACTTGTTCGTCTTGCGATCCAATATGCCTATATTGCCGAACGAGCCATAGATTACCCAAAACACGCCGAAACGGTCTTCGTGGAACCAAAGCCCGACGCCGGACTCGCCTGTGAGAACGCGCCTCTTAACTTTCCCCGTTACGCGATCAAATTCGTCAAGCGTCTGGCTGGTGCCAACCCAAAACGTGCCCGTTCTGTCTTCGCCCGTGGACTTGATGTCATTATCCCCAAGGCTCGAGGGGTCATTCGGGTCGTGAAAGTAGCGCTTCGTCTGGCCCGAGACCGGATCCAAGCGGAATAGGCCCTTGCGGGTTGAGATCCATAGCATCCCCGACGAGTCCTGATTGATCTGGTTGACGGTCACAGCCAACCCACTGGAATCCGGATAATCGAAATGATAGTGAGTGAATTTCTCAGTAAGCGGCTCAAACCGGTCCAGGAACTGGTCCGTCCCGATCCAAATGGTCCCGGCGCGGTCCTTAAAGAGGCAAGAAACCAAGACTCCGCTCAGACTTTGCGGATTCTCCGGATCATGTTTGTAGACCTTGAACTTATAACCGTCGTAGCGGTTTAAACCGTTCCATGTTCCGAACCAGATAAAACCTTGGTCGTCCTGGACGACATCCGAAACTCTCACTTGAGAAAGCCCTTGTGACACGGATATTCGCGCAAAGCGAATATCCGTTCCCTCGACTACCGGTAACTTGACAGCTGCACTCTCCGCGGGAGACTCCCGCAAAATGTTCGATCTGACGGCGCTCTTGTCGGCTCTCGCCTGAGCGGAGGCGCTGACCGGAATCAAGAAGACGAGGATCCACACCTTCAGACCGGTAGATCCGAAATGAGTATTGACGAGCACAGAGGCCAAACGACCTTTCCGCGAATCCAAGAAACCTGCTCCGGTGCAGCCGGATTGACAGTCACGATCTGCTTAGACGTTGAACCATGCGTTGAGGAGGGCAACCGCTTACCGTCCGGGGGAATCCACGATCCGAATCAACGCCGTCAAAGCGCACTAACCCGGCCATTGTTGCGATCCAAAGATAACCGTCCGTGGTCTGTGCGATCGCCATCGGTTCGTCGCCGAAGGTTCCGTCTTGGATTCTCCAGAAGGTGTGCCCGTATTGCGAAATACGCCGATTGGGATCGACGGCCCAGACCGAACTCACTCCGAAGGACAAAACCAGAAAGCAGACTGGCAGTGACCGCGAAATGTGCAGCTTTTCCACCTTAGATCACGAATCTCCCATCCTCCGGGCTCGCCGAGAAAGTTCTAAACCGTTCCCGAGAAATGCGTACGCTAAACCCTATTCTTGACTCTACTGTGTTGATGGCTTTCGCGATATAGCCGGATCAATAGCTAAGATCCTCTAGTTTTCTAGAGGTCGTAATCGGGGGTCATATCTGAAGCAAGCCGCGCCGCACAGCAATCGTGACGGCGTGCGTCCGATCGTTGGCGCCCAGTTTGCCCACAAGATTCTTGATGTGGAAATTCACGGTGGCCTCTGCGATGGCGAGTTGGTCGGCGATTTGCTTGTTACGATAGCCATCGCGAATGAGTCGGAGTACCTCCAGTTCTCGAATCGTAAGATCTTCATCGCCTAGATGTTCGGCAAGGCGCGCCGCGATCTCGGGCGGCACATGTGTTCTCTTGCCAGAGTGCACGGCGCGGATCACGCCCAACAATTCATCTTGCGGCATGCTCTTAAGGAGGTATGCCGAAGCGCCGGCTCGCAGCGCTCGTTTAATTTCGCCATCACTGTCAGAGGTTGTCAGCATGATGACGCGAGCCTGGGGAAACTCCCCTCGAATCGCTATCAGTGTGTCGGTGCCATTGGCACCAGGGAGCCGGAGATCCATCAGTGTAATGTCTGGCCGATGACGTCGAAATTCTGCGATTGCCTGAACTGCATTGTCTGCCTGGGCGACGAGAAGCATGTCTTGTTCCGAACCGATGATCGTGCAGAGGCCTGCACGAAAAACCGGATGGTCCTCAACAGTCAGGATACGAATCTGGGCGGGGGAGCCCATCGCAATTCCCTCTTTCGGGAAATTGTAACCATATTTGCAGCAGCGACCAAGGGCTCGGATTGGGCGGGTCGCAGCTGTAGCGGCACTCTGACACCCATAATTCCGATCCCTTCCTCACCCAAGAAGGGAACGCCTTACACTCTAGAAGAATGTAGGCCAAGAACCATCGCATTTGGGGTGGGCATCAATACATGTCTCATTCATGCTGCGGGTGCGGGACAAGAAAATACACTACTTCACGCCGAAATAAGTCGATGACCACTGCTTTCCATAGCGCGCAGGAACCTGACGCTGCAAACACTTGCTACAAGGACCGTGCTCTCGAACGTCGTACTGCACTCGGAGGAATCACCGCTGCATCTGTTAACGTCCCGCCGCAAGGATCAATTCTTGCTTCGAGCCAAGTTCAAAACCTGTTGGACTACGAAAAGACGATCAAGGGCAGGGACAAAGAGACGGAACTAAGACTCTACCTCAAAGAGGAAGTTCGCGCCGAGTTTGGAGAAACCGTCGGAGAGAGCCCGGCGTTGAAGACCGCGTTGAGTATGGTGTCGATAGTAGCGCCTACGGATTCGAGCGTGCTGATCCTTGGCGAGACAGGAACCGGC
>DATFXZ010000416.1:0-6365 GCA_035315305.1 Terriglobia bacterium
AGCCAAGACATTGTCATTAAAAGACCTTCTGTGGGTCGGGTCTTTGGAATACTGCGTGCCCGTAGCAAGCCGCTTTCAAAGGTCTGGAGGAATCACCGATGCCAATGTTTCAACAAATGCTGGTCAGCAGCAGGCCTAAAACGAAAATAGACTTTCGTAGTTTGCTGAGCCGGGTTCACCTGGGTCCTCGAGAAGCGAAGCTCGCCGTCATCCTTGTCTTCACCTTCTGCTGGCTGTTTGTAGCACTCGTCCGCAGCAATGCGCCGCGTCAAAAAGTAGCGCTTGTCGACTCCTCGCTGATGGGCCTCGCAACGTCTCTGCAACAGCGCGCCGTCAGCGGCCGAGACTTTCAATCCGTATTCGGTCCGACCACGCAGTTCGTTGCATGGGCCGCGACCCGCATCACAAAAACCCGGTCGTCACTTGACGCGCACGGAATGATTGTTTTTTTCTTCGGCGCGGTTAGCGCAATCCTGATCGCTGGCATGCTGCTTGTTTGTAATCGGATTTCCTGGAAGGAGTCCGCAATCGTCTATGGCTTGTGTTTCCTTCTGAATCTGTTTTTTGAAGTTCTCGACTTCCGAACTGCACTCTTATTGCTAAATGCCGCTTTCGCCTACCGGATTATCGCAGCCGAAACAATGACCGGACAGACGGTATGGGCCACCGCCACCGGCCTTTTGTGTTTTGTTTCGCAACTCGTCATGTTTGAACTGGCCCTCTACGTCGTTGTCACGGTGGTCTGCGCCCTGCTGGTTGGCTCGTTAGTAACCCGAAACGGCTGGGTCGTTATCGGTATCGAAACCTTCATAGCCACGCTCGCTGCCGCGAACATCGGGCTCGTGATTTTGTTCAAGCTCACGTCCTCGAATTATGGATTGCTGTTTGACTATCACAACTACTCGTTGGAAATTCTTCGCGGATACCACAACAACATGGGGACGTTGTGGCAGCTTCCCTCGAGACAGACGATCGTTCTGGTTCTTGTCGCGTCGTATGTCGTCGGTAAGTGCATCATGGTAGTCAGGAAATCGGACCCCGTGGAGGCATGCCTTTTCACAACTCTGGCGATCGCAGCTCTCGTTTGGCTCAAAACTACATTCGTGATGAGTGACATTCCACACATCACCGCCGGATTTACTCCCATGATTGTGGTTCTGGGCCTGCTTGCATCGAAAGGATGGCAGTCGCGCCAGGCGCTCGTTGCATGGAGTCTTACCGTTTGTGGTGTGTTCTTCGCTTGGCCTTCATTAAATTTCAGTGCGCCGGGAGATATGTTGAAAATCGTCCGTGGCGAAGTACCGGTACGGGCAGCCGTTCGAAACCTTTATGAATCCAGAAAACCGCTCCAGGCCGGCATACTCCCCAACTGGATGAGTTCGGATTTTGCAGACGGTCATAATGTTCCAGTGCTGGCGTTCCCATATGAGAACCACATCGGAGCAGGAATTCGCCGGCGTATTTTTGCTCCAGTGCTGGAGAGTTACGCATCTTCTACAGACTCTCTCGAACGGTACTATATCGACGCACTCGACAGGCAGCGGAGAGCAGGCCTGGACGTTGTTTATGGCTCTGAGGGAGAAGTCGTCCCGCTAGTCGGGGACATTCAGGGAATAACTCGGACGCCGCGTATTTTCGAATATCTGTACCGGCACTTTGAGCTTGCGAATAATGAGGACCATTCTGATGGTCATTACAAGCTTCGGGAACGCCATCCGGCTCGCGATCTCATGACGGAAGAACTGCAGTTTTCGACACCTCACCAATTGATCGATTCAGGAACATTCAAATTGGATGCTCCCTCCACATGCGGGGTGGTCCGCGTCGACATGCAGATCGATTATTCGAAGAACCCGCGAATTTTCAGGCCAAGTGGTATTGAGCTGAGCCTTAGCGATAGCGATCAACTCGTTTGGCGCGGCTCCATCAGGCCACTTGAGCTCGGCCAGACATTTGTTACCTACATCAGCCCACTGTCGGCGGCAACGTTTCCTAAAATATTCGGTTCTGGTCCGGTTCAAAGCACGAAATGGGACAAGATCGAATACCGAGACTTACCCTCAGACGCGCTGGGAACGAGAGCAAGACACATTAAAATCACAGGACTCTATTGTCTTGATCCGCAGAAATTTGTTGCAAGCACACCGGTGCCGCAATCGGCGAATTAGACGCGCAACCTATATCCGTTCAACCCCATCTCACCCTGAGAATTTCTGACATACTAGTGCGCCATGCTCTGTCCGAACTGCTCAACCGACATGACAAAGATGACGCTGCAGGTTCATCAGGGTGCACCAGTCGAGATTGATCTGTGCACGGCATGCCAGGCGTTCTGGTTTGACAAATACGAAAGCCTGAAACTTGCTCCGGGTTCGACGCTCCAGTTGATCAAGCTCATCGGGGAACATTCGACGGCAGGAAAGCCCAGTTTGTCGACAGACTTGTCGTGCCCGCGATGCGGCACCCAATTATTGCTGACGCATGACATACAGCGAAACACCAGATTCAATTATTGGCGCTGTGATGACGGGCACGGAAAGTTCATCAGCTTTTTCGATTTCTTGCGGGAAAAGAACTTCATTCGTCCGCTGTCGCCGCACGAAATCGAGGAGTTGCGGCAGAACGTTCAAGCCGTCAATTGCTCGAACTGTGGAGCGCCAATCGATCTGATGTCCGCTTCAACTTGCACGCACTGCGGCTCTCCTGTCTCGATGCTCGATATGAAACAGCCGCAGGAATTGCTCAATCAACTCAAACAGGCTGCTGAGCCCCGGCCGATAGACCCCACGTTGCCTTTAGAACTTGCACACGCCAAACGGGAGGTCGACCGATGGTTCGGGCCGCAAGAGTTCGATAGCGACTGGTGGACCGACGCTTCTACATCAGGAGTCGTGGAAGCGGGATTGAGGGCCGTAGCCCGGCTGCTGAAGAAGTCGGGCATCTAACTCTGTTTAAGGAACTCCGAAAGCTGCGCGCGCGTCAAACGCCATTGCGAACCGATGCGCCTGCCTTTCAAATCGCCCCCCTCAAGACTGGCAATGACGTCCGCTTCCGTCACACCAAGCGCCTTAGCTGCGTCTGCGGGAGTCAACAGTTCCGGGATCGCTCCATCGCCGCTACGATTCAGCATCTGTTGCGCGATCGACATTCCGACCGCCATTTCTGCCCCAATTGCGCCGACGCCTGATCCCCCTTTTTCCAGGCTTCGCGCCAGCTGGTACTTCACGAATTCATTCAGATCCCCGACAGCCGCCATCCCAGCGCGTTTGTCGATCGCCTGCTCGACCTCCGGCGGTACCGATATGTTCTCGACAACGAAGGTCAGAATCTCGAGACCATATGCCTCTTTGAGCGGCGCGTTGATCAGCGGCAGTAACGCATCACCCAGTTCGCGGTACCGGCTGGCGATATCGAGTGCTGGAATCTTGCTCGTCGCGAGAGCCTGAGTGAATACGCTTACGACACGCGAGCGCATCGTGTCCGAAAGTTCGGACAGCTGAAAGTGGTCGTCTGTCCCGGCGACCTCTTTCAAGAAACGAGGAACATCCACGATCCGAAAATCATAGGTCCCAAACGCGCGCCATCGAATGACTCCAAAATCCTGGTCCCGGACCATGACCGGATTCGACGTGCCCCATTTGTTACCTGTAAAAAGGCGTGTCGTGACAAAGTAAACGTCAGCCTTGAACGGCGATTCGAAGCCGTACTTCCATCCTTGCAGCCTGGTGAGCAAGGGAATGTTTGCGGTTGTCAGCGTGTGCTGACCTGGTCGGAACAGGTCTCCGAATTGTCCAAGGTAGACGAACTGAGCTGCTTGTGATTCGCGAACAATTAACTTGGCGCCGCGCTTGATTTCTTTGTCTTCATCGGGAAAACGGTAGGACAGTGTTTCGCGTGAATCATCCGTCCACTCTATGATCTCAATCAGTTGTGACCTGACAGCATCTTGCAAACTCATTGGCGCCTCCAATCTATTGAGCGGCAAGCATTCTGCCATGAGGACATGGCTAAAATAACGAGGGTGTGCGATGCTCACCAACTGTAGCGGAGCGGAGGTCCTGTGTTGACGAAGATTCGTTTTGCGAGCGTAATGATGCTTGTTGTGGTTTGCCTCGCAGCGGCGCAACGGCCGCAGCCGGCGCCTACGAACGCGATCAAGATTCCGATCGAAACATATGTGCTGCCGAACGGGTTGACGGTCATTCTCTCGACCGATCATTCGACCCCAACTGTGGCCGTCGCCGCGTGGTATCACGTCGGTTCCAAAAACGAGACCCCGGGCCGCACAGGTTTCGCGCATCTCTTCGAACATGTCATGTTTACGGGGTCGGGCCACGTGCCATATGGGCTCCACGACAAGCTGACTGAGGGTGTCGGTGGTAGTAATAACGGGACGACTTCAAGCGATCGGACCGTCTACTTCGAGAATATTCCGAGTAACTACCTCGAATCGGCCCTCTGGCTGGAATCAGACCGGATGGGCTATCTACTCGACACGCTGGATCTCGCGAAGCTCAATGCACAACGAGACGTCGTGAAAAACGAACGGCGCCAAAGCTACGACAACCAACCGTACGGCCGCGCGGACGAAATTCTTTCGCAGGCCATCTATCCGGCAACACATCCGTACTCCTGGCCCGTCATCGGCAGCATGACCGATCTTTCCGCAGCGTCAGAAGAAGACGTGAAGAATTTTTTCCGTCTCTACTATGCGCCGAACAACGCTTTCCTTTCGATCGCCGGCGACTTCGATATCGCGCAAGCCAAAACATGGGTGTCGAAATACTTTGGAGGTTTTCCCCGCGGCAAGCCGGTTTCACGCCCGGCTGCGGCGCCGGTCACACTCGCTAATGAGAAAAGGCTTGTGTACGAGGACCGCGTGCAGATCCCGCGGCTTTATATCGCTTGGCCAACAGTCGGCCTTGATAGCGATGACCGGTTCGCCCTGCAGGTCCTTGACGCGATCACGGCCGGACCACGAACGGCGCGCCTCACTAAGACGCTCGTGTACGACCAACAAAGTGCGGCTTCGGTCGGGACGAGTCAGGACAGCAGTGAAAAAGCTGGAGAATTTCAGGTCATCATCACTCCACGGCCAGGCCACTCTCTTACTGAGTTGGAACAAGCAACGGACGCGATCTTCGAACGCCTCAAGACGGAAGGTCCTACCACGGAAGAGATACAACGCGCGACCGCAGGACTCGAGTTGCAGTTCGTGAGCGGCCTTCAATCAAATCTTGGTAAGGCGCTACGAATCGCAGACGGAGCCGGATTCCACGGCGATCCCGGGCAATATCAGACCGAGTACGCTAAATCGCTCGCCGTCAGTACGGCTGATGTGAAGCGTGTGGCAAACAAATACCTGACGAGTGGACGGGTTGTGCTGAGCGTGGTACCGATGGGCAAGACTAATGAGGCATCAAAGCCTGCCGAAAGCCAACCTGTCAAATGACACGGGACGAGGGGATGACAATGCTCAAACGATGCTCTAAACGTACTCAATTGCTTTCATCTGTGATCGCCGCCGCATTTCTCGTGTGGTTGCCGCTCGCGGCGCAAGAAGCATTTGATCGATCAAAAATTCCCTCGCCAGGTAAGACTCCGGTATTGCACGTCCCCGCGTGGACGAAATCGAAACTGGCGAATGGTGCGGATCTGATCGTGTCAGAGAAACACGACCTGCCGCTTGTGTCCTTCACGATCACGTTTCTTGGCGGTGCGAATCAATTTGACGCTCCGGACCGAGCCGGCATCGGCAGCCTCGTTGCATCCATGATGAGCGAGGGAACAAAGACCAGAGACGGAGACGCGCTTTCCAACGCCCTGCAGTTGCTGGGGACAACAGTCAATATCAACATCGGCGGCGAGGCCGGATCGATTGGATTTCTCTCAACGTCGAGCAAATTTGCGCCCACACTCGACGTGTTGGCCGACATGCTCGTCAATTCGACATTTCCGACCGAGGCTCTCGAGCGGCAGCGGGCGCAGCGTCTGGTGGCTTTGAGTCAAGCGAAGGATCGCACCACTGCGATCGCGGGGATCGTCTTTCCGAAAGTTCTCTATAGTGAGGCTCATCCCTACGGCCGCTCGGCAACGGAGGGTTCGGTAAAAGCCATCACTCGCGATGAGGTCGTCGCATTTCATAAATCCTACTTTCAACCCGGCCGTGCCATCGTGACCGTCGTCGGCGACGTAACCGCGTCGAGCGTAAAGCCCATCATCGATCGGGCCTTCGCCGCGTGGACTTCCGGAGGTGAAAAACCAACATTTTCCTATCCTCAAGTTCCCGAGCGTGGGCCGGCAACGATTTATTTGGTCGATAAACCCGGTGCCGCCCAGTCGACGTTTGCCATTGGTAATCCCGG
>DATFXZ010000417.1:0-7572 GCA_035315305.1 Terriglobia bacterium
TGCCCATCGTGTAGCCCGGTTAGCTACCGCGGATAAGGTGGGACGACCAACGGTGATCCCGATTTGCTACGTGTTTGACGGGGCATCGTTCTATTCCGCCATCGATCAAAAGCCTAAGCGCGTTGCTCCAACGGAACTTCAACGGATTCGAAATATTCGAGCCAATCCAAACGTGGCGCTTGTGATCGATGACTACTCCGAAAACTGGTCGGAACTCGCATATGTTCTCGTCCATGGAGTGGCGGAGATCCTCGAACCGAACGAATCGATGTCCTCAGAGCAGGCGGCCGCAGTTTCGGTCCTGCGATTGAAGTATGACCAGTATCGCTCGATGCCGATCGAAGGAAATCCAGTCATTAAAATCGTACCGGACCGTGTGCGGTTCTGGTCTGCCGGAATGCTCCGCGGCTTCTAAAGTGCTCATCCGATTTTTTTCCCCAAGTGTCGATTACGAACGCCGCCGTTCGACTTAACAATAGAACGCAAACAACCAAGGAGCTAAACATGCAAAAAATCACCACGCATCTATGGTTTGACAGGGAAGCTAAAGAGGCGGCGGAGTTCTATACGTCCGCATTCTCGGGGAAAGACTCAAGAATAAAGAACACGACAACGCTTGGTAACACTCCCTCAGGCTCAGTAGACCTTGTCACCATCGAACTCTTCGGACAGGAATTCACACTGATCAGCGCAGGCCCGCTCTTCAAATTCAATCCGTCTGTGTCGTTTCTCGTCGCCTGCAAGACGAAGGACGAAGTCGAGTCACTATGGAAACAACTCTCAAAGGGAGGCACGGCGCTCATGGAGCTTGGCCAATATCCATTCAGCGAAAAGTATGGATGGACGCAGGACAAGTACGGACTTTCCTGGCAAGTGATGTTCATGGGTGACCGTGAGATCAAACAGAAAACAATTCCGACGCTGATGTTTGTTGGCGATGTCTGTGGAAAAACAGAAGAAGCTGTTAATTTTTACGCCTCGGTATTTCGCAATTCAAAACTTGACCATATCCTCCGTTACGGCAGAGGTGAAGAGCCCGACAAGGAAGGAACAGTAAAGTACGCTGCTTTCACCCTTGAAGGGCAGCAATTTGCCGCGATGGATAGCGCACATGGACACAAGTTTAGATTCAACGAAGCCATCTCACTCATGGTCCACTGCCATACGCAGCAAGAAATAGACTACTACTGGGGAAAGCTTTCAGCAGTTCCTGCGGCTGAACAGTGCGGTTGGATCAAAGACAAGTATGGCCTGTCATGGCAGATCGTTCCCACGATCATGGACGAAATGCTTAAAAGCGGAGACCAGAAGAAAATCGGCCGTGTGACTCAGGCATTTCTGAAAATGAAGAAATTCGACATCGATACTCTCAAGCGGGCGTACGAACAATAACTCACGCATATCGACAATATGGCGCGCTTGGCGGACTAGCAGCCGAATTCAGCGCTCGGCCGGCCACCCCTTATCGATCGGTTTGGATGGATCGGCTGTGATCTGCAGATTTGCGCAGTGATGATACGAGTATCCGCCGGGATTGTTGAAGCCGTGCTCGGCCATAAACTGCACGATCTGAAGTGTGCATTTCTTGCAATTGATGTTGGGCAGTTGAACGTCTGTCTCGAAAGGCGCCATTTGACCGGATGGTCGCGTGGAATGAACGAACAACCCGTCGGCCAGAACAGGAATCTGCGGCGGGTTTTGAATCACCGCAGATACGGAAATGGGCCCGCGCTCGCCGTCTTTCGTCATGACTTGCGGATCAGGCGGCAGTTCCGTCGGTGAGTTCACCGCCAATGCCACGCGATAGTGGCCCGGATGATAGATCGTTTCCTGAAGCTTGATGTGAAGCTTCTGACCGCCCGTAGCTTTTGTCACCATGTAGCTGGCCTTGCCCCAATCGGTATTGGTACCGCCGCAGGGGCCTGCCTTCTGAGGATCACCACGGTCATCTTCATTGAGCCAGGAGGAAGGTTCCAAAAGCTTGAAATGTGCCAACGTGGTCTGAGCCGCAAGCGCGACGATGGCAACGACAAGAAGGAAACGAATCGAATATCTCATCGGGAGCCTCCAATGCTGCCGCAGAAGTGCCGACATTATAACAAGCTTTTTGACGCGCTGAAGGGTGTCACCACAGAGACACAAAGACACAGAGAAAGAACGCCTTAAAAATTTCTTCTCTGTGTCTTTGTGTCTCTGTGGTGACACCCCTTATGATTACGTGTATGAAATATGGACTGTCCTTACCTCACCTCGGAACTCTTGCGTCTGCTAATGCAATTCGAGCGGTCGCTCAACGCGCAGAGGAGATCGGATACGATTCGCTGTGGGTGCTGCAGCGGACTTTGAAGCCGGTACAACCACAAGTGCCGTACCCGGCCACAGCGGATGGACAATTACCGGACGAGTACAACATCGTCTTTGATCCAATCGAATCTCTCACATTTGCTGCAGCGGTTACGTCACGCGTACGGCTTGGCACGAGCGTCATTGTTTTGAGTAATCACTATCCTTTAATGCTCGCGCACCGTCTTGCGACCCTCGACCAACTGTCGGGCGGCCGACTGATTTGCGGGTTCGGAGTCGGTTGGTCCAAAGATGAGATCGAAGCGGCCGGAGTTAAGTTCGAAACCCGTGGACGCCGTGCGGATGAATTCGTTCGAGCGTTGAAGGCAATCTGGAAGGAAGATCCGGTGGAGTTCCGCGGGGAATTCTTTCAAATCCCGAAGTCCTACATTGGACCTAAGCCTGTACAAAAGCCACACCCGCCGATCATCTTCGGTGGCTACGTGGGTAAGACTTTCGAGCGTGTGATCGATCATGGTAGTGGATGGAATCCTGCCGGCGTCCCGCCGGAACATCTCCGTGGCATGATCGAAGGCATGCGGTCGGCCGCCAAGGCAAAGGGGAAGCGGCCTGAAGACTTTTCCGTCTACTGCCGCATTTTCTATCATCCGACGAAAGAGCAATTCAAGGAACTGGAATCGATGGGTGTTGATCACGTCATTTTGGATATCAACTTCGGTTTTTCCAGCCTTGATGCGGTTCTCAAGCGGATGGAGGAGATCAAACCGTAGTCCGTCGCGTCATTTCGGAAATGAGTTCCAGGTTGGTCAGTCCTAAGGTTCCACGCTTCGCACCCGGAGGTCCGGGCATTGAACCTCGATGGACCCACGGCGCGAAAGTAGCCGCTGGGACGGCATATTCAACTTCCAGTCGAGTCTGGTACACGCTCGATTCCAGTTGTGTGACCGAGGTGTACTATCCAACCATCGATTCACCACAAATTCGCGACCTGCAATTCCTCGTAACAGATGGTGAGAATTTTTTTCACGACGAGCGTAGGAATTTTGTCGGAGAGATCGATTGCATTTCGGAGGCGGCGCTTGGGTTTGAAGCTACGAACCGTGAGAAGGAAGGTCGATACACCATTCAGAAGACCATCCTGGGCGACCCGCATCAGAACTGCCTTCTCGTTCAAACTCGTCTGAAAGCTCCTCCGGAGTTGCTACCAAAATTGAAGATGTATGTGCTATGCGCCCCGCACCTCGAGATTGGAGGCTGGCACAACAATGGCGAGATTCTTCGGCTGGAAGGACAGACAGTTCTCATTGCCTACAAAGGCGAGACTTGGCTCGCGATCGGCGCGTCGGTTCCGTTTACGGATTGTTCCTGCGGTTATGTTGGAGTGAATGATGGCTGGACGGACCTGGCTGACAACTATCGCCTCGATTGGCAATATGACGCTATCCTCGACGGCAATATCGCTTTGACCGGCGGCCTTGATCTTTCCAACGGTTCCACCTTCACCCTAGCCTTGGCTTTCGGCACTACCAGGCACAACGCACTTAGCACGCTGGCCCAATCATTGAGCATTCCCTTCGAGGAGACACGCGAAGCGTTCATCAGACAATGGGATCGGACTTCCAAGCGGTATGCGCTTACCGCGGGATCGACGGATTCCAGGCTATTTGAACGCAGCATTAATCTCCTGCTCGCGCATGAAGACAAAACATACCCGGGAGCTATGATTGCCTCCTTAAGTATTCCGTGGGGCGACGAGAAAAGTGACGATGAGCTTGGTGCTTACCATTTGGTGTGGACACGCGACCTCGTCAAATGTGTTACCGCGCTGCTTGCAGTTGGCGACCTCAGTACGCCATTACGCGCGCTGATTTATCTGGCTGTGTCGCAAAGGGGGGACGGTAGTTTTTATCAGAATTTCTGGATCGACGGCCGGCCTTATTGGCTCGGCATACAGTTGGACGAAGTGGCATTGCCGGTAATTCTGGCGTGGCGACTCTGGAAACTCGGTGCGCTGGGAAACTTCGATCCGTACAGTATGGTTCGCCGGGCTTGCGGGTTCCTCATCCGAGAAGGTCCAGTCACCGCGCAGGATCGCTGGGAGGAAGCCAGCGGCTATTCGCCCTCCACACTGGCCGCCCATATTGCGGCTTTGATATGCGCCGCTGAGTTCTTTGCTGACCGAGGCGACGAGAGCACAGCGGAATTCGTCCGCGACTACGCTGATTTCCTTGAGTCGCATGTTGAACGTTGGACGGTCACAACGCAAGGCACCCTGGTTCCGGGACTGACGCGGCACTACATACGAATCAACCCAGGCGAAGTTAGTCATTGCGCAGACGAAGATCCCAATTGCGGAACCCTGGTCTTGGCGAATCAGCGCCCCGGTGATCGCTATGAATTTCCTGCCAAGGCAATCGTTGATGCGGGTTTTCTCGAACTCGTTCGTTATGGAATTCGCAGCCCGCACGATCCACTCATCCAAGATTCACTGCGAGTCGTCGATGCTGTGCTCAAGGTCGAGACGCCGTTCGGCCCAAGCTGGCGCCGATACAATCACGATGGTTATGGCCAACGCGACGATGGCGAGGCGTATCAGCGTTGGGGAGTAGGACGGGCGTGGCCGCTGCTGACGGGCGAACGTGGTCACTATGAGCTTGCCGCCGGCAGTGATCCGCATCCTTATCTTGACGCCCTAGAGAAGTTCTCCGTGGGCATTGGACTGATACCTGAACAGATCTGGGATGCACGCGACCTCCCATCGAGCCATCTCCTATTCGGTGGGAACACCGACGCTGCGCTACCTTTATTATGGGCGCATGCGGAATATGTGAAACTGCGTCGCTCAGCCGCGGACGGCAAAAGCTGTGACTTGATCGAACCGGCATATGATCGGTACGTGCGCAGGGATCGTCAAAGCTCCGCGATTGAGGTGTGGAAGTTCAATCGTCAGGTGCCGGCGATCGCTATGGGCACGCGTCTTCGAATACAAGCAAGTTCTCCATTCTTGCTGCATTGGACAGTCGATGAATGGTTGCATTCGACCGATACACGGTCGACTGCCACGAGTGTCGATGTCGAATTTGTCGATCTCCCATTGCCCGAACAGCAAACAACGATTCGGTTCACCTTCTTGTGGATTGACGAAAACAGATGGGAAGGCAAAGACTACGACGTCGAGTTACACGCGCGCGCCGCTTTGCAGAAATCGGTGTAGGCGACAGAGTATTGATGAATACTCGACGCGTCTGATATGGTACCGGTCCTCACTGAATGAACGCGACTTCTACAATCCGCACGCTCGTAGCGGACGACGAACCACTTGCCCGCAAGGGAATCCGTGTCTGGCTGGAGTCGGAGCGCGACATCAATATTATTGGAGAGGCGACTGACGGTGAGGAAGCGGCCGAAAGTATTCGGGAACTCAAGCCGGACCTCGTCTTTCTTGATGTCCGAATGCCGGGTATAGATGGTTTCGAAGTGCTGGAAAAAGTCGCCAGAGTGCACATACCGCTCACGATCTTTGTCACCGCGTACGACAGCTATGCCATTCGCGCTTTCGAAGTGCACGCCGTTGACTATCTTCTCAAACCGATTTCGCCGGCACGATTAAGCGAAGCACTCGACCGCGTTCGCCACGAATTGTTGTTACGGGATGAACTTGAAGTCTCCCAGAACAGATTGCTGCGACTGCTCGAATCGATCGGACGGGATAATGCTCCATCGCAAAGTCGCGGTTCAGCGCCGGACGTTCAGTTTTCCCGGCGATTTGTCGTTCGCGATCGTGATCGATTTGTGATCGTCACGGCAGATGAAATAGATTGGATCGAATCAGCTGCGAACTATGTAGAACTTCACGTAGGCAAGAAGGTGTTCTCGCTGCGCGATACGATGCGTACCCTCGAGGCGCGACTGGACTCTAATCATTTCGTGCGCATCCACCGTTCGACGATCGTGAACATTTCGAGAATCAAAGAAATCAGCCGTGAGTGGGCAGGGGATTTTGAAGTTACTTTGCACGACGGAACAAAGCTGCGAATGAGCCGCAGTTATCAAGACAGGCTTTTGACTCAATGACAGCACACACACAAAGTACATCCAGGTCAGTCCGGAATATCGGACCTTCAAGGCGTCCCCTGGCCTGGGACGCCTGGGCAATCGTTGTGCCCCTTGCGGCGCTGCTGGGTCTGTTAGAAAGCGTTCAATATCACATCGGGTCCGTGTTGATCGGCACGCCTGTAGCACTCTCGCGAGCCATACTTCGTGTACTGCCGTTCTGGCTCCTTGTGGGAGCTCTGGCGCCGCCCGTTATTTCTCTCGCTCGCCGATTTCGCCCTGCTCGTTATGAATTCTGGTCGCGTGTGCCGATTCAAGTCGTCACCGTCATGGTGTTGGCGTTCACGCTGCTTGCCGGCCGTGCGCTGCTGGACCCCTTAGGGCCGCAGCCGCCTGGCTTCATGCGCCAGTCCGCGTGGAATCTCCTGCAAACATATTTCGTTATTGACGTGCTGGCGCTCGCTGCGCTCGTTGGTCTGTTCGACGCGCTTTATTACTATCGAGAGGCGCACACGCAGGAAGTTGCTGCCTCCCGTTTACAAGCCAACCTTGCCGAAGCGCGGCTGCAAATGTTGGTTGCGCAATTTGAGCCGCATTTTCTCTTTAACACGCTGAATGCGATATCCGTGCTCGCGCTCGAAGGCAACAACAAAGCAGTTGTCGACATGCTTGGCCGCGTCAGTGAACTGTTACGCGTTTCGCTCGATGGAAACCGTCCGGCGGAAGTCCCCCTTGAAATGGAAATACAGTTCATCACGGACTACCTCGAGATCCAACGAATCCGATTTTCCGATCGTCTGAGCCTCGTTAAAGACATTCAACCTGAACTCGCCGGCGCGCTCGTTCCCAGTTTGATCTTGCAACCCTTAGTCGAGAATGCTGTGGTGCACGGTATTGCCCAACGGCGCGGACCCGGGTGCGTCACTGTACGCGCCAGTCGCCAGGAAAACTCGCTGCTGTTGGAGGTTTCGGACACGGGACCCGGATTTCGCAGTGCAGAAAGTGAGGGTGCCGCGCGCGGACTGGGCCTGGCGACGACACGCGCACGGCTCGAACAACTTTATGGGTCCGACCAGCGCCTGGAGTGCGTCGACCTTCCTGAAGGCGGCGCGTCCGTACGCCTGTCCCTTCCGCTGCGAACGGCGCCGCCGGCAAATCGCAGTGGTGAGCCCCTCGAAACTCTGATAATGAACCCTCGCTGACACTTTCACCGCG
>DATFXZ010000418.1:0-18378 GCA_035315305.1 Terriglobia bacterium
GCGCCTGCTGTCATCGTGTCGGCATAGTGCTTCTGAATGTTGTCATCCCGCCCAATTGCGGCCGCGATCCCGCCTTGGGCGTACATGGAATTGGATTCGGTGATTTCTGCCTTGGTGAAGATTGTTACGCGTCCGGCTTGTGCCAGATCGATTGCGGCGCGGAGTCCCGCAATACCGCTTCCGATGACGATGTAGTCTGTCCTTTTGTGTCTCTGTGGTGAATCCACCTGCAGTTCGGAAAATCAGTCTTCGGACGCCATTGGATCGAAAAAGAATTGTGGTAGCGAGATGCCTCGATCCTTGAACCTATCCATAAACTTAGGAACGATTCCGGTACTCCTCAGCTTGCTGTCGTCTTTCACGCTGTCTCGTTTAAACAGCGACGACCGAGTGATGATGTCGACCTCCATCGACTCCAGTCCCAGAACCTCCTCGACCTGACGGCGGCCGCCGCTACTTCTCTTTAAATGCACGACGAGATCTAGAGCATCAACGATTTGCCGCCGCAGCGATTTCAGTGGAATCTCAGCGCCAGCGTGAAAGAGGATCAAGGATTCCAGTCGTGTGAGAGCATCCTTTGTAGAGTTTGCGTGCAGTGTCGTCATACTTCCGTCGTGACCGGTATTCATGGCCTGCAACATTTCGAGGGCTTCTGTCGATCGGCATTCGCCCACGACGATGCGGTCCGGACGCATACGCAATGAACCGACAAGGCAGTCGCGTAGCGTTCCCCCACGCTCATCGGGTACTCCTACCAGGCGGACCCAATTGGGATGGTCCAGTTGGATTTCTGGAATATCCTCGATGGTGATAATGCGCTCGCCGAGGCCGACTTTCGAGCAAAGCGCGTTCAGCAGCGTCGTCTTACCCGCGCTTGCTGCGCCGGAAATCAGAATGTTCAACCGAGCGCGTACGCAAGCTTCCAGAAACTGAGCGGCTTTCTTGGAGAGGGCCCCCGTCCCGACCAGATTCTCCAACCCCCGATGCATAGGCACGAATTTTCGGATGCTCAGCGTCGCGTAGTCCGGCGACTGCGGCGGTCGTGTGATGTGAAAACGGCAACCGTCGGGCATCATGCCATCCAACTGCAGTCTGCCGATTTTTACGGTATTCGGCAGGTCTGACAAAGTGATGAGCATTTGTTCGAACTCGCGTTCATCTTTGAATGGAGACGGCACTGGTTGCAGTCTGCCGCCGCGTTCGACGAACACATGTTGATGGCCGTTGAACATCAATTCGTTCAGGTTTGGGTCAGCCAGGATTTTACTTAGCATGTTCAGATCAGATGTCACCATGGGCAATTATACGGTCCTCCCTAAAAAATTTGCCGTTTCGTCCAACTTGCGGCATTGTAACGGAATGTCATGCAAACGGAAGGTAGCGATTTCGTGTCTATGGTTCTTCCTGCTGGCCCCCGCTTCCGAACGTCTGGCCACGGGAGCCAAAGATGAAAAGCTGAAACCTGAAGAATTGATCGCAAAACACGTCGAATCAATCGGACCCGCGGAGAAACGCAAAGCGATCACGAGCCGCGCAACCATGGGTACCGCACAAGTTGTATTCCGTGTCGGCGGCAACGGGAATCTGAATGGGAAGGGTAATATCCTGTCGGACGGTAACTCGGTTCGATTGGGCTTTAACTTTTCCGCCGTGGATTATCCAGGTGAACAGCTGGCCTTCGATGGAAGCAGAGTGACTGCAGGACAGATGTCGCCGGGCAATTATCCACCATTCTCGGGATTCATATATGAGAACGACGTGCTGCTCAAGGAAGGACTCTTATTTGGTGCACTTTCGACCGGGTGGACGCTGCTGGACGTTTCTTCGAAAAAGCCAAGGTTGGAATCGAATGGCTTAAAGAAAATCGAAGGTCGTGAACTCTACGAGCTGAAGTACCTCAGCCGGAACACCAAAGCAAATATTCAGGCGTGGTTTTATTTCGAACCCGAAACGTTTCATCACGTACGCTCCCAGTTCAGACTGGAGGTCCCCGCTACTCGAATGGCACAAATTACGGATTCCGCAGAGATGGTTCGCTATCAAATTCTTGAACAGTTCGACCAGTTCAAGGAAGTAGACGGGCTTACGCTGCCGCACTCCTACAAACTGGACTTCACTATCGACGCCCCACGTGGCGGCATGCTGACATCGTGGACGCATGTCATCGACCGAATCGTTCACAACCAATCGTTCGAACGCCAGTTGTTTACGGTGCAATGAAGCGGGTTCGGATCCTTTTCCTTATTTAATCTTTTTCATCCACGCCAGTATCGGCCCGGACACAGTCTGATCCGGCGTGTCGATGGAGAAGACCTCCGACATGTGGCTCTCATCCTTTAAATAAAGCATCGTCGGGCAGTGGCCGGCGCCATCCTTCGCCTTCGGGCCGTCCACTTTGCACAATTCATCGTGAATTGCGATATCGGCAGCAGTCATGTCGCCGCTTACTCCGGGATCGAGTTCCGCTCGCGCCAGCATGATGGCGACGTTCGTGGATTTGAAACCTGGAAGGTTCGATCGTGCTGCGATTGTTGCTGCATCGAGTTGCTGACCACCGCGACCGCCTCCGCCGCCCGGGCCGGGTGCTCCACCACGGCCCCGATCGCCTGTGGCTCCAGTCCCACGCGGCGGGGCCGGTGTTGTGCCGCTCGGGCCGCTGATTACTCCGGCAGTGCTGGTCGCTCCGCCCGTTTCACCGCAAGTTGTGCCGGCGCCGGCCAACGGATTAGCGCCCGCAGCGCCCGGCCCGCCTTGCGCCCCGGCGCCGCGACCACCGCCGCGGCCGCCTTGCGCGCCGAGATCAGGTACGGGATTTCCCGACATGAAAACTGCGCCCTTAACACCGGAACCTTTTGGTCCGTGAAGTTCAGGGTGTCCGATGTAGATGCCCAGCGGCCCGTTGCCTGCCGAATGCGCCCAGATGAACATGCGGCTGGGATTGCCGCCGTACTTCACGACGTTCGATTGAAGCCATTGAATCATCGTGGAAATGTCCTTGGCGCCATCATCCCAATTCTCCCCGGGATGGCGTTGCATTGCGACGCCGATCATGTCGTTCTTCACCGCCCAGCGCCCAATGTTGTCGTAAAACGCATTAGCTTCACGATTCTGCTGCTCGATCTTGTTGCCGGCTCCTCCAGGAACGTAAATCAGGACTGTGCGATTGCTGCCGCCCTTCTCCGGGCTGAAGATATCGATCAGATCTTTCGGATGGGAACCAAACGACACGTCACGAGCCAGCTTAATGCCGGGATAAAGAGGCATCAGATTCGTCGGTGCCGGTGCATTGGGCGGCCAGTAGGTGTTGTAATCGTTCTTCGGCATCAGCGGCCTGTAAAGCTTTGCGGTGCACGGCGGATCGACTATCTGTCCGATGTTCCGTAAGGCGGTCTCGATGTCCGGCGGCACTTGAGCTTGCGCCATCGATGCCGTCGCTGCAGTACACACAACCACTGCCAACATCCATACCAGACGTTTTGCGCATTCCTTCGTTCCCGTCTTCATCTCCGTCTCCTCTGAAAAGCATTGCCGAAAACAGGATAGATGCTACGACGCGCAGGACCACTTATCAAGCGCGGTATACTCCACCGATGCAGGACGCGGCATTGATCGAGTTCGAGCGTGTGACAGTCATGCGCGGCAAGACCATCGCTCTGAAAGATGTTTCCCTCCGCATAGGCGTTGGTGAGCACATCGCGATTCTAGGACCAAACGGTTGCGGAAAATCCACGTTGATTAAGACAATCACGCGAGACTGCTATCCACTTATCGAGGACGGTTCATTCGTTCGAATTCTTGGGGAACAACGCTGGAACGTGGCGGAGCTGAGGAAGCTTTTGGGTATCGTTTCGACCGATCTAATGACCACATGCACGCGATCGGTGACGGGCCGCGATATCGTGCTCTCGGGATTCTTTTCCAGTATAGGAATCTGGCCGCACCAGGAAGTTACACGAGCGATGCACGAGCGGGCCGAGAGCGCTATGGCGATGCTTGAAGTGTTTCACCTTGCCGATAGGCGCACTGATGAAATGTCGTTCGGCGAAGCGCGTCGCGTGCTGCTCGCCCGAGCGCTCGTGCACGATCCGCGCGCGCTGATTCTCGATGAACCGTCTATCGCATTAGACTTGTCGGCGCAACACGAGTTGCGGTTGATTCTACGAAAGCTGGCGAAGTCCGGGATCGGGATTGTCATGGTCACGCACCATCTTTCGGATCTCATTCCAGAAATCGCGCGGGTCGTGTTGATGAGCCAGGGCCGGATTGTTGCAGATGGGCCTACTCAGCACATGTTGGTGGAGTCGAGATTATCGGACGTGTTCGGCCGGCCCGTAGAGTTGTCGGTACGCGACGGTTATTACAACCTGTGGTGAGCCAAAATCATCGCGTTTCTTGTCGGATGAAATATTGCCGCTTATCAACATTTCGGGGGACAGCAATGTCGAAGAAGCCCACCATCATTTCGTCATAGGTCTGATCGCCCCATTGGACTATAGCGGTGGGATCCGGATTGTGCCGATTCTTTCTTGAGTTGTCATACCACGCCACAGCTTGGAGCTTTGTTCCAGCTTTCAACGGTCGCGGTTCGGCGAGACGATAGCTCAGCTGCCAATAGAAGTCGTAGTTTACCTGAAGCAGGGTTTCGATAGTCCCCGGGTCGCGAATGATGTTGTACTCGAACCGTTTCCCGCGAAGATGCATGTGCGGAAAGAAGCTGAGCAGCGTTGCATCATTCGGAAGTGTGCCCCAAGCTTCGACGCGATAGTCATCGGTCTCGGCTGGAATCGCAAATTGATCATTGGTGAGTTGCAGGGTGAGCACGCGCTTAGCCGGCGGTTGCCTCGCGAACACGAGACCGACCGATGTTTGATCACGTGCCGCTTGCCCGTTCGTCGTGTAGTGCATTTGAAAGACGAGATCCGACCCCGCCGGTACGAACTTTGCCATGTCTTCCGGCCATTGATCGGGCGAACTTCCGGGCGCGTATACAAGAAGCATGTCGCTGTCCGTCCAATGCGCCTCATGCTGTAGATGAGGATCAGCGAGGCTCGAGGCCGTGAATGGGGTGTTCTTCGGCGCATTGCGTAGCCACGTAGAATCTGGAGTTCGGATGTAAACGACCGCGTGGTGCACATGCGGGCGGCTCGACGGGCGGATCTCGGACATTCGCACCCATTTATCTTCGGTGAATCCGGTTGGAACGATCTCGTATGTATACTCGACGTCCCCGCGAGCGGGAATCGACACAGGCTTCGGCATCTGAATTACTCGATCGGGTGGGAGAATGTTCCAGGCCTCGCTCCACTGCTTCTTCAGCAGGGCGTCGCGCGGATCCCCGGCAGGCGTACCGTTCTCGACCCAACTCGTAATGGTTGCGATTTGTTGATCCGTTAGCGCGGGATTGTTCACGAAGTGGCCATACCTCGGATCCGCAAACCACGGAGGCATTCTCTTGCTGCGCACCATCTCGCCGATAAGTTTTGCTTTGGACCGCGTCTGCGTATAGGTGACGAGTGGCATCGGCGCGATCTGACCGGGCCGATGGCATTGCTGGCAATGATCCTGGAGAATCGGCAATACATCCTTATAAAAGGAAGCCGTGATGAGAAGTATGGCAAACATAGTCGGTGTCTAGGTTAGATCAATAATGTAGGGGCGGTCCATGGGCTAAGGCATTGCCCTCCTCGTTTGGCGGGGAGGTCGCTCACAAGTCACATTCCGGCGTGAGCGACCACTTTTCTTGATGGCTGCGCCCTATCGGGCTTCCGCGCGGACTCCGCCCGCCGTCCGCTCCAACGAGGAGGCTTCGCAGCATTTTCTTTATGTCGCGTCCACCCCTCCTCACGAGGAGGGGAATATCTGTAGACTGTAAAGTCACGAATGTTTATTTGGTCATATCCCGGAGCTTCTAAATGACTCGAACCATCATGACAGTTCTTTCCGGCGGAATACTTCTCCTAATTACGAGTTTCACTCTAGGCGCTGGGCATACGGATGTCGCTGATGCCGCCATGAAGGGCGACAAAGCCGCGCTTCGATATCTGATCCAACAAAAAGCCGACGTCAATGCCCCGCAGGTGGATGGGGCGACCGCGGTGCACTGGGCGGTCTACAGAGATGACGCGGAGGCGCTCGATATGCTGATCGCGGCAGGTGCCCGTGTTGACGTGGCCAATCGAGAGGGTGTTACCCCGCTGCACATGGCTTCGCTATACGGTCACGCCGCTGTTATCGAGATGCTCCTCAAAGCCCGAGCCAATGTGAAACAAAAAGGACCTGCGGGCGAGACTATGCTTATGCTCGCTGCGCGTAATGGGAATCCCGACACGATCAAACTCTTACTGTCGGCGGGAGCGGATGTGAACGCGCGAGAGCCCGTGCGCGGAACCACTGCTCTAATGTGGGCCGTAGAACAGCGTCATCCGGCTGCCGTGAAAGCGTTGCTCGACGGCGGCGCCGATTTTGCCATGAAATCAGGCGGCGCCGGGCTGCCGCGGAATTATATGTCCGGCAAAGTCAATACGGCGGCTGTTGAAGCTGCGGCCCTCCGTCATATGCGCGCTGCGGCTGCCGGCCGTACCTACGAAGAACAACTGAAGATCGAGGGCGTCGGCGGCCGCTTCGGCGGCACTGACCGAAGCCAACTTCAGGTCGGACAGCAAGGGCAGGGACAGCGTGGAGGCCAACGCGGAGGTCAGCAAGGCCAGCGCCCCACGAACGCCAACGCCCCTCCCGCGGCCGCTGCGGCGGGTGCAGAAGACGACAACGATCAGGATGTCATCATTGCCGGTCTTGTCGGCACTGGTGGCGGCGGGTTGACGGCACTCACCCTTGCGGGCCGCGAAGGTGATATCGAGTCGGCGAGACTGTTACTCGATAAGGGCGCAAACGTCAACCAGGTGACCGAATACGGCTGGTCGCCGCTGCTAACGGCCACCAACAATCGTCATTACAAGCTTGCCGAATACCTGGTCGAGCGCGGCGCCGATGTCAATTTGGCCAACAAAGGCAACTGGACTCCGGTTTATCTGGCGACCGATAACCGAAATATAGAAGGCGGAGATTTCCCGGTGCCGAAGCCGGACATCGATCACCTCGACTACATCAAGTTCCTGCTCGAACATGGCGCCGATCCGAATGCGCGCGCCAGAGACAATACGCTTACCCGCACGATCTTCACGATGCAATGGTTCCTGGAATCCGGCGCCACTCCATTCGTGCGCGGGGCTCAATCGAGCGATATCGAATTATTGAAGCTGTTGCTCAAGTATGGCGCGGACCCGCTGCTCGGAACAGATTTCGGCGACACGGCACTAACGGCTGCCGCCGGAATCGGCTGGGTGGAAGGCGTAACTTATGAGCATTCGCAGCAGGCAAATGTTGACACCGTGAAATTGTTGTTGGAACTCGGTCTCGATCCAAACGCTGCCAATCAGGACGGCCGCACGCCGCTAATGGGTGCAGCCATGAAAGGCCGCAATGCAGTGGTCCAGATGTTGGTGGATCAGGGCGCGCGGCTCGATCAGCGCGACAAAGGAAGCCGGGATACCGATACTGTGGTGTCCGTAAATGCCGGCCACACCTGGCAAGCCGTGGATTATGCCGACGGGCTTGTGCGTGTCGGTGTTCAGTCCGCAATCGCGCGGCCCGAAACCGGCGCCTTGATCCGGAAACTCATGGCCGAACGCGGTCTGTCATTCCCTCCAACCAATAGGACGGTGTATTCGGTTTGTGTGGTGGAGCTATGTAAGGAACGTGTGCCGGCGGGTGACCAGCCTCAGAAGTGAGGGGGACCAGCATCCTGGAGCAATGAAGGCGAAGCCGCACAGCTTCAGTGACCGATTTCCTGCCCATTTAGCTGCAAAATTTCCCCTGGCCTCACTTTTTGTATATCCAGATACCCCCTCCTAAACTTTCGTTCTATAAAATTTGCGACCGTTGGCCTATGGTGTTTTTTTCGCCACGAATTTGTAATTCTCCAGTAATGAGTCGAGCGGCTGTGGGGGCCGTTCCACATCACAGGCAAAAGCAGGATGTTCGAAATTAAATTCACTGAAAACGCGCTCGAAGATCTAGAGATCTTTCCGAGGTCGGAACAAAAGGAAATTCTGGCGGGCCTCGAGTCTCAGTTGACCCTGGATGCGGGGAAGGAAAATGAAGATCGCAGGCGGTTGCATTCCAATGGGATGGCCGAATGGGAAATTCGGCTAGGCAATGATGTTCGAGTGTTTTACGACGTTGATATTCAAACGGGGACGGTAAAGATCGAAGCCGTCGGAAAGACTTTTCTAAGATGAACGTATTGCCATTTCGCAAACGTACGGAAGCTCTAGACGCGGTTCAGCAACGGCCTTTGAATCTTCCTTATCGCAGCCAGGCTGCAACCGGCGTCAGTTCCAGTTACGACGATTTCGGCCATGAAGTTGAGCTTACTCGCCGCCACGACCTTTTAATGGCCGTACTCAAGGAGCGCGCCACAGAACCGGCGACCGTTTCTCTTCGCGACATCAAACGGAAAATTGAAGTCGATGCGTGAGACTACGCCGATTTTTTGGACTTGATGTTCAGCTCGTCGTGGAGTCGTTGCCGTATGAGATCACCCAGATTACGGCATCCTCGCTGAGCCGCTCGAAACGGTGATGCATGCTGGCGGGTGTAAACAGGAAGTCCCCCGTCTCAAAGCTCGTTCGCTTATTTCCGCAAATGAAAACTCCGCTCCCTTGAACAATCATGTATGCGACATCGCGTGCGTGAGGACTTTGCCACTCCGCATTATGAGCAGAGAAGCGCTCGACCGAGAGATTACCTTGCTTGAGAATCTCTGCGAAGCGTCGACTGTGCGCGTCCGGCACTTGCGATAGTGCCTCCAGGAGTGTGATCACTTGAGCCTGGATCGAGGACCGGATTTTTGTGGACATACGGTGTTGCGCCGAATAATAGACTAATGACGTGGAAGTTCATCAAGGGAAATCGTAAAAAAATACATGAATTTTGTTTGAAAACGGCCTTTTTGTGCCATTTTTCGATATATTGAGCGTCGGTTGTAGTGCCTGAGTATGGTTTATAGCAGACCATGAAATATCGGGTATGGATCGTTGCTTCTATCGTGTTAGGTATTGGGGCTTTCCTTCTCTCATGGGATCTCCTGATCCCGAATCCCGACAATTTCGCTGCCCGGCCCGCCCCGGCTGCGCTTTTACGCGCGGCCGATGGTCAGAGCCCGCCCATTCTGAACCGGTTTGGCACGGCGGCAGCGCTTCCGCAAGAGCTCACCACTGAGACTTTTTTTAAGATGATCGAAGAGTTCTCGGAGCCCGGCGGTTACTTCATGTACGAGAACTATGTCTCCAATGAGAGGTCCTATCAGGAAGCTATTCCTTCACTCCTGAAAATCGCCCGATCGGACGGCGCTTACCTGGGTGTAGGTCCGGAGCAGAACTTTACATATATCGCAGCGATTCGGCCTGCCATGGCGTTCATCATTGATATCCGGCGCCAGAACATGCTGGAACTCCTCGTGTACAAGGCGCTATTTGCAATGGCTGCCAATCGCGCAGAATTCGTTTCGATGTTGTTCTCCCGCAGACCTTCACGCGTACCTGATGAAACCTCAACCGCCGAAGACTTATTTCGCGCGTACGACGCTGCGCGGCCGGAGCAGGGATTTTTCGACAGCAATCTGCGACGGATCAAGGCACAGCTTCGATTGCGAGCGAACGATGAGAAGACGATTGAGCATGTTTACCGCGTTTTCTTTTCCATCGGCCCGGACCTGAGCTACTCCTCGACAGATTCGTATGCGCCGGCCGGCCCAAGTTACGCGAATTTAATGACGCTCACCGACGGCAACGGGCAAAACCGGAGCTTCCTGGCGTCGGAAGAAAATTTCCGGTTCGTCAAAGAAATGCAACGCAAGAATCTGATCGTGCCGCTGGTCGGCGACTTTGCGGGCCCGAAAGCGATCCGCACTGTTGCCCGATATTTGAACGACCATCAGGCGATGGTGAGCGCGTTTTATCTTTCCAACGTCGAGATGTATCTGCTCGCATCACCGCAATGGAAAAGCTTCTGTGCGAATGTTGCGGCGCTGCCGGTGGACCAGTCGAGCACGTTTATAAGATTTCTGCTCGGCCGCTACGCATCCGTCGTTTCACCGAATGGTTTTGCGCGCCGGAATGTATCGGCCATCAGTCCCATGATCGATGTATTGACGGGCGTCGCGAAGGGATATCCGCCGAGCTATTACGACCTGATTCACGCGTCGAGGTAGCCCGGATTTCATTGAAACTGACATTCCAGCGTTGACCTCAGTTCTCTATCCGCATATAGTCCTCCCATTCTCAAAAACAATTTGACTCTGTTTTAAGTGGAGGAAAACATGCGGAAGGCTGACACTGCCTGCGCTCTCTTGACCTTGTTCCTTGTTTGCGTCCCGGCATTTACCCAATCCAGTAACGGAAGTCTCAGTGGAACAGTTTCGGATGCGGCAAAGGCGTTGATACCGGGTGTGACCGTCACCACGACCAATGTCGAGACCGGCGTTGTTTCGACGGGGATCACGAACGAAAGCGGGACGTACAACGTGCCGAGTCTTCTTCCCGGCGTCTACAAAGTAACTGCGGAGTTGCCCGGCTTCCAGACGCAGACGTTTACCGACGTTCGTCTCGGCAATGCGGCGCAGGTGCGGTTGAACTTTACGCTGTCGGTAGCAACATTGAACACGACGGTTGAAGTGACAATCTCAGCGGACCGCCTGCTGCTCGAATCGGCCTCCTCGGTCGGCGGAGTGTTGACGGAAAAGACCGTGCGAGATCTGCCCGTTGTCGGCGTCATGGGCAACGATGTGCTGAATCAAGTTCGAACGCTTCCCGGGCTGAACCTATCCAACGATCTGGTCCTCCAAGCCAACGACAGCAAACTGGCGGGAGTGAGCGCAGCCAATGTGAACATCCAGCGGGACGGTGTCGATGCAAGCGCAGCGGGACGATGGCCGGCCGGTATTCAATCGGCGACGATCATCAATCCGGACCTTGTAGGCGAAATCCGTATGATTCTTTCACCCGTCGATGCGGAATTGGGGCGAGGTAATGCGCAAATTCAGGTTCAAACGCGCTCCGGGACAAACAAATTCAGAGGCGCTGCCGTGTGGAATATCCGCAACAGCGCGTTCGACCCCAACACGTGGGCCAACAATCGGATTCAACCCACGCCGGCTACGCGCGACTGGACCAATCTTAATCAGTACACGGTAAGCGCGGGTGGTCCGATTATCAAAAACAGGACATTCTTCTTCGCGTTGTGGGACGGCTTACTTCCGGCGACACGAACTAATGTAAACGCAATTGTGCTGACGCCGTGCGCGCGGAATGGAATTTTTCGATACTACGATAATTGGAGCAACGCTAATGCGCTCGCCCCCGTAAATCCGTCCGTCCAGACGCCCACCAGGCCGGTCGTGGATCAGCTTGGAAATCCGCTTCCACCCACGACGAATCCGAATGGCACTCCGCACAACGGCATTCTGCGATACGCCAGCGTATTCGGTCCTCTATTGAATACGCCAACCCGGCCCGACTGTTCGGATGCCACAGTTGATACTACGGCCGCTGCCTGGGACGCTAATCGCAGCCAGGTTGATCCCACCGGATATGTGAAAAAAATGCTGGGCGTGATGCCGACTCCCAACAACTATGAAGTGGGCGAAGGTCTGAATACAGCCGGCTTCCGTTGGGTAAGGAGTCAGAGAGGCTCACAAAACCGTTTTGGTTTCGGAGCCGCCGATGTGCGAAAGCAGCTCAATGTCAAGATCGATCACAACTTCAGCGCGAAACATAAAATCAACGCTACATGGAGCTATGAGCGCGTCAATGCGGACTATGCACAACGGGTTTGGCCATTCGGTTTCGATGGCATCTCGCACCGGGAACCGCAAGTTCTGACAATTAATTTCACTTCCACGATTTCTCCCACGCTGTTAAACGAGGCGCGATGGGGGATGCGCCGCACCGGAACGAACACGCAGCACGGCTTGGCGAATCCTGCCACGAGCAAAGACGCGATCGGATTTATTCCGAATGTTGCCGGCATTCCCATCTTGCCGCAGCTGGGCATGAAAACGACATCCTGGACTACCGATACGACCAATTTCGTTCCGGTGATTTGCATCTGCGGTGGACAGCCGAACCTGAGTTCTCAAATGGGAAATCTGTTCAATGGCAACATCTCGGAAAGTACTCCGCTCTATTCCTACACAGACTCCATTACGTGGACCAAAGGCAAACACTCGTTCAAAGGCGGCGGCGAATTGCGTTTTGGTCATTCTCGATTCGGCGACGACGTCGACGGGAACAACTGGAGCGCTTATGCGCGCGTATTCGGCGGGGAAACGCCTTTGGCGCCAATTCAGAATATCGATGCAGCGCACATCCCGGGCCTGCAGGGAGCGGTCACGGCAGGCAACAACCTTGCGATGAGAAGCTTGTTGGCTTTGCTTTCGGGTTCGCTCCAGCAAGTCACCCAGCTCAACTGGCTAAGTTCTGCGAGCAGTCTGGACAAGTTCACGGACTACAGGACTTCCATCCAGAGAATTCGACAGCTCAACCAGAATGAAGCGTCTGCCTTCTTTAAAGACGATTGGAAAGTCAGCCGGCACTGGACGGTGAACGTTGGCCTGCGCTGGGATTATTACGGCGTACCGTGGGTTTCAAACGGTTTGACTGCCGCTCCGGTTGGAGGCGGTAATGCGTTGTTCGGCGTGTCAGGACGAGGCTTCGATAGCTGGATGAAGTCCCTGCCTTTGGGCGCAGCATATGATCCAAACCTGTTGACGCAAATCACATTTGTCGGACCCGATTCTCCCAACGCCAAGTTGTCGGTTTGGCCGAAGGACAAAAATAACTTCGGTCCAGCTGTCGGTTTCGCGTGGCAAATTCCCTGGTTTGGTGAAGGACAGACGACCCTCCGCGGCGGTTATCAAATTAGTTACCTGTCCGGAGGCGGACGCCTTAACACCATCAACACGGCTTTGGCTAATCCGCCGGGCAGTTCCTACAATGCGATTTTTACGGGAGCGACCGGCCTCGAGTACCTGGATATGACAAAGCTGAACAGCATCGTTCCCGTGCCGGTCGGGGTTAAGCCGATGGAGCCGATTCGAATCACCGATCGTTCCGTGAGCTTGTCGGCTTTCGATCCGAACTACACGACGCCCTATGTGCAGAACCTGACCATGGCTCTCACACGGAACGTCGGGCGCAACCTGACGCTCGATGCACGCTATATCGGCACACTGAGCCGCAAGCTCTACGACAGCATCAATCTGAACTCTGCCAATTTCCTTTACAACGGATTGAAAGAAGCCTTCGACGCTGCGCGCGCCGGCGGCGAGTCGCCGTTGCTGGATCAGATGTTCAAGAATGTCAACATAGCGGGAACAGGATTGAGTGGAGCAGAGCAGTTGCGTCGAGCCCAGGCCAGCCAAATCCAGTCCAATCTTGCCAACGGAAACTACTCCGCCCTGGCGACCACGCTATCAACGCTGAACTACAGCAAGGCTAACGGAATCAATTCAACTCTGCCGGACATCCCGCCCAACGTTCAGGGGGCGGTCCTGCGCATCAATGGATTCCCCGAGAACTTCATTAAAACGAGTCCGCAGTTCAACAATGCAACGCTGTTTACAAACATGGGAAACACGAACTACCACTCGCTGCAGGCTCAGGCAACGTTGCGCTCGATTGCCGGTGTTGATTTCCAGGCGTCGTATACATGGAGCAAGCTGCTCGGCACCATGGGCAGCCCGTCGTACACTGATCCCGTCAATCGCAACATCGACTACACTCTACAGCCCGGGGATCGCCGGCACGATTTCCGGACCAATGGCTCGCTCGAGTTACCGATCGGTCCAGGCAAGCTGTTCGCTCGGAATTCGTCGGGGTTACTGGCTCGATTTATCGAAGAGTGGCAGATGACCTGGATTCTGGATCTCAGCAGCGGCGCTCCGGCGAATATCATCGCTCAGAACAACCTTTATGCGAACGGTGTTCCGGATATCGTGGGTAACTTCGACCGTCACGGCCAGGTGTTCTGGAACGACGGAGAAACGAACGGCAACTATTTCGGTGGAAAGTATCACAAGGTGAAGGATCCGCAATGCTTGACGATCGCACCGAGCCTGCAAAACGCGTGCACGCTCAGCGCCGTGGCTGATCAGAACGAGAATATAATCCTGCAGAATCCACGTCCCGGAACCCGCGGTACTCTGGGGCAGAATGTGATTGAGTTGGCGGGGCTGTGGACTTTCGATACCTCTCTCGCCAAACGCATCAAAATCAGCGAGACGAAAAGGCTGCAGTTCCGGTTGGATGCTGCCAATGTGTTCAATCACCCGCAGACGGCCAACCCGCCGGCAACAGGCGGTACAGCAATCCCAGGCAACGCGGACCTGAGCATCAATAGCACCGGCGCGACGTTTGGCAATATCAGCACAAAGACCGGAAATCGAACCTTCCAGGCGCAGTTGCGGCTGGAGTTTTAGGAAGAGAGCTACAAAGAGGCACAAAGAGCACAAAAACTATTTGTATCTTTTGTGCCTTTTTGTGGCTATTTCCTTAAGTTAAGATTGCTGCATTGTCGGTGAGGTCCAACATGATCTATCGCTTTGCACTCATATTCATCCTTGCCGTTCCCGTTCTGGCGCAGGCTCCAAAGACCTGGATCCCGCCTAAAACCCCATGGGGCGATCCAGACCTGCAAGGCATCTGGCCCGGCAATACGGGCGTCCCGATGCAGCGACCACAGAATCTCGGCGAGAGGACCACGCTGACGGACGAAGAATTCGCGCAACGCCTTGCTCAAGCAAAGCGTCAGGCCGAGGCCGACGGCCAAAGCTTTGCTGCCAGTGATACGCGAGTTGGAATTGGACCCCCGTCGTATTGGACCGAGCGCGGTAAGCCGACGCGGCAGACCTCACTCATAGTCGATCCCCCGAACGGAAGGCTTCCTCCCCTGACGCCTGAAGCGGAGAAGTATCGAAAGGAAGCGCGTGGTGGAAAGGGTCTGCCTGGGGAATGGCGCGGTGAAGCCGACTCCTACGACGACCTCAACATCTATTACCGATGCATCACACGCGGCTTGCTGGGTTCCATCATCCCTGTCGTCTACAACAATGGAAACCAGATTCTCCAGGCGCCCGGCTATGTCGTTTTTCGCAATGAGATGATTCACGAGGCTCGGGTGATTCCACTCGACGGCCGTGGCCATGTCGATTCGAAGATCAAGATGTTCATGGGCGATTCACGCGGACACTGGGAAGGAAACACGCTCGTCGTCGAAACGACGAACTTTACCGACAAAGACGCGATTGGTTCCAATGGAGCAGGCTATCCCGGTGATCCCGGTTATCACAGTGAACAATTGAGAATCGTCGAAAGATTCACGCGTGTCAGCGAGAACAGGCTTGAATATCGCGCAACGGTGATCGACGAGAAAACGTGGACAAGACCATGGACTATCCTCATCGAACTGGAGCGGAACGACAATTATCAAGTTCTCGAGTACGCCTGCCATGAAGGAAACTACGCCATGGAAGACATCCTGAGTGGCGCCCGCGCGGGTGAACAGAAATGAGACTTAAAGGAGATGATCGGATGCTGAGAAAAATGCCTGCTGGCCTCGTTCTGGCGGCTGCGCTCGCGGTGAGCGTGCCGTTGTGGGCTCACCACGCTTTCCAGGCGGAATTCGATGACAAAAAGCCAGTTCATCTCGTAGGCAAAGTCACGAAGATGGAATGGATCAACCCGCACGCATGGATTCACATTGATGTCACTGACGCTGACGGGAAAGTGACCAGCTGGATGGTCGAGTGCGGCAGTCCGAACATCATGTTGCGCCGTGGCTTCACGAAAGAATCACTCGAGTTCGGATCGGAAATCGTCGTCGAAGGTTACCGCGCGAAGAACGGATCGAATCGCGCAAACGGCAGCAGCGTCACCTTTAAAGATGGACGACGGTTGTTCGTCGGTGGATCGAACCCTGATATTCCAGCGGAGTTCAAACAATGACGCGACGATTCTTTGCAGTACTTATCCTCATTGCGTTAGCGATGCCGGTCGCCGCGCAGACCAAGGCAACATGGACCCCGCCCAAAACGCCATGGGGCGATCCGGACCTGCAAGGCCAGTGGCCGGCCGTAGCGAACATACCGATGCAACGGCCCGCCAGCTTCGGTACACGAGCTTTTCTGACCGACGAGGAACTCACTCAGAGGGAGCAGCAAGCGCAACGGCAGCAAGAGTCCGACAATGAAGTGTTGGCCAAGAATAGCCAGTCCGTCACAATCAATCCTCCCTCCTATTGGCAGGAGCGCCAGAAGCCGAACCGCCAGGCGTCTCTCGTCGTCGATCCCCCGAACGGAAGGATTCCTCCCATGACGCCGGAAGGCCAGAAGTTCGTCCACAGCCTGAGAGGAGGACTCGGTCCGGGGCAGCATTTCCCGGACAAAGTTGACTCATGGGAAGACTTCGATATCTACAGCCGATGCATCACGCGCGGTCTGGTCTCGAGCATGCTCCCAACCATTTACAATTTTGGAAATCAGATTGTGCAGGCGCCGGGCTTCGTCGTCATTCGCAACGAAATGATTCATGAGGCTCGCGTGATTCCTTTAGATGGGAGACCCCACGTCGGATCCGGAATCCGTTCGTATATGGGTGATTCCCGCGGGCACTGGGAGGGCAACACGCTGATTGTCGAGACGATCAATTTCAACGATCAGACCGGCGCCGGCGGTGGTTTCTTCAGCGACGCAGCGAAGGTAACCGAGCGCTTCACGCGCGTTGCTCAAGACGAGCTGAGCTATGATCTCACGATCGATGATCCCAAGACGTGGACGAGCCCCTGGACAGTCCACATGCCATACAGGCTGGATCCCAGCTACAACATCTACGAATACGCCTGCCATGAAGGCAACTACATGATGCTCGATTCGCTCGAAGCTGCTCGCCAATTGGAGAAGGAAGGCAAGTCGACGCGAGTGGATCGAGGCGCAGCCGGTGGCCCGCTTCCGGGCAACCAAAACCAATGATCTACGGTTTCGGAGCTGGAGCCAGGGTCGGCGGCAGAGGCCAGTTGCCGTCAAACGGGGGCCAGTTTGGAACAGGCATTTCCGGCGGTGGATAGAACAACGTGGCATAAATAGTCCGAATCTTGTTGTTGTCCAAAAAAAACCATTCGCCGAACATATTCCGCCGCGTTGTCGTTCCAGGTTTTCGAATGAAAACGGCCATCGCTAGGACAACACCGGCCTCTTCATCCACGATGGGATATCGACGAGCGGCGACATTTTGTATGTTGATCGTTTCCAAACCTGACGTGCAATCCCGGACTGAATCCGGACCGCCCCCGCGCGGGGCAGCGCCGCGGCCCGCCATCGTCACTCCGTTTTCAAGGCGGACGCATCCGGGATACGCCATGATGATCGAGCCATCATGCGTTGTGATGCCATCGAAGTAGCTGTTGGCAATCGCAATCATGGCTTCGCGAGATATTCGGGCTTCCTTTGCTACAGGCTTATCCGATGGAGGATTCGCAATCAGATTATCGGCGTCGAAGACGTTTCCGCCCGCCGGGCCGTTCAATCCCGGGTCCCCTTTTCGCGAGATGACCCATTCGGCTTCGCTAATTTTTTTGTTTTCGACTTTCAGTCGAACCGTGGCGATGGCTGGAGCGCCGTTTTCTTCAATGAGGCCGAAATAGCCGGCGTGTCCGGTGACCGGATCGAGATATCGCCGTTGAACCTTCCCTAGAGCAGTAACGGTTTTCCAGACCCCCGATCCCAGCTTGACCACGGTCGCATTTTCCGTTTGCCGGAAGCCGATGAACAACGGCGCAGAAGATGGATCATGCTTGGTCACGGCAGTCAGATATTGATCAAGCGTGGTCCTCAAGCAGGCGCGATCACAATCCACGGCAGCGAAAAGACTGCCGCTGCCGGCCGCCACGAGAGCGAGGCACGTGAACAAACGCGCGAGGCGCAGGGTCATAATTCCTCCGAGAGCGTTTCATCATACCGAATAAGTACTTTTCTGCGTGCTAAGATTTCGTCTGTATGCGACATCTGATTTTTTATTCAGCATTGATTTTCTTACTCTCTGCATGCTCCGCCGGCGGCACGAGCCCGATGGAGGCAAGGGCCATGAAGAATCCGGTGGAACCGACGCCGAAATCTATAGCAGCCGGAAAAAACGTCTATGACAAATACTGCGCGGAATGTCATGGCGTCACGGGCAACGGCGTTAGTGAAAAGGCTGCAACACTGGCTCAGGCCGGTGAACCAAAGCCCTCAGACTTGACCGATGACAAGTGGGACCACGGGTCGAC
>DATFXZ010000419.1:0-3182 GCA_035315305.1 Terriglobia bacterium
CTTGACGGAAACCTGCGTAGCAGTCAGTGACGATCCATCGGCTCAGATGCAGGAAAGCTGCCGGGATTGGACGGTCAACGTTTCCATGAGCGATGAAAGACAAATGCCTGAGCGGCAGACAGGATCAGGAGGAGCACGTTCTCCAGGGCGTATAGCGCGACGAAGACTGGTGTAAACGTGCGAATCAGCAAAATGATAAAAAAACCAAAAACGACGTTTGCTGCGAAAAACAAGGAGAACGTCCCCGCGTATTCAAAGAACGCGCGAATCGCTTCGCGGACTTTTGCACGATTCTTGCGTTGTGTTCCGAAGTAAGTGATGGCGGAGGTCACTGCCACAATGACAAGTACAAAAATATTATCCACGCGAAACTCCGGTCAAAAGTAGCCTGCGAGTCGGTAGTAGGCCAACGCCGCGCTTTCTTCAATGATGCGCGACGCCAGCCAGAGTCGGTCTTTAGCGGAAATTGCAGATACGGAATAATCGTCCGACGTAGCTGGAAAGACTTCGAGGCCCGCGCTCTCAAATACGGCTTTTGCGCGACGCAAATGCAGTGACTCTGTAACAAGGAGAATCTTTCTTAAACCGCGATGCATAAGCAGTCGCGAGATCCGCACGGCCTCTTCTCTAGTCGTATTTGATGTTTCTTCTTTGAGAATTGCTTCCGCCGGTATTCCCATCGTCTGAGCCAATATCGACCTTTGCTGGGCTTCCGTGTGTTGCATGTCGTCACGGCGCGCACCCCCTGAGAGCACGATTAACGGTGCAAGCCCCTGCTTATATAAATCGATGCCTGCAATAACCCGCCGCAGAGATTCGTCTTGAAGAGAGCCGGCATTCATCAATCCGGCGCCGAGGACGACAATCGCATCCGCGGGTTTTTTATCTGGGAGGATCGCAAACTTTTTGCCCGCGAAGTTGCTCACAGGCGTCAGTGCGACGATCAGACAGGCGATTATTATCAAAATACCGAGGCCGCGAATCATCCGTTCCCAAGCGCTACTCACAGGCTCTTATGGTAACGGATTCCGCGGCCTCTGGAGCATTGCCGTTATGAAGCGCGATCGGTCAGTCCGCCAATGCCTTCCTGCTTAGCGCAACTGGCGCAACAGAACATAACACCAGACCTGCCTTCGACTCCGTGCCCCACGATGCGGCAGCCACAATGGTTGCAGGTTGGAGCGAGCGCGTGTATGGCACATTCAAAACTGTCGAACGTATGGTTAGTGCCGGCAACCGAAACTTGAAAGGATTTGTCGTATTGATTGCCACAGACTTCGCAAGTACCCATTGGCTTACCTCCAAGCTTGCCTGTGCAAACGTTCTGCCACGGGAAAATGTCCCCAGACTGCTAAAGACCGCACGATGAGGTAGGTTTCGCTGAACTGTCGGATTTGCAAAGAGAAAGTGGCGTTTCACGTCCTGGCAGGGTAATTGCGAAAACCTTTCTAGGGGGAGATATGGCTCTAAACCGGGGGGAACTTGTCGAGTCTCTTAATGATCTGATCGAAACGTGCCGCGACGCGGAGAACGGCTTCCAAACAGCAGCGACCCACGTGACCGATCCTGCATTGAAGAAGCTCTTCAGCGCTTATTCGATCCAGCGGGCGCAATTCGCTTCGGAACTGGAGTCCGAGGTACGGCAACTGGGCGGAACTCCTGTAACAAGGGGCACTGTGTCCGCAGCGTTTCATCGGGGATGGATGAATATCAAGTCGATTGTGACCAGCGGGAGCGATGATGCAATCGTTGCCGAATGCGAACGTGGCGAGGATGCTGCGGTCGAAAACTACCAGCGAGTAATGAAGAACAACCTTCCACCAAACGTTCTTCCGGTTGTGAAGCATCAATTTACGGAAGTCAAACGAGCACACGACCGAATCCGGGACCTGGAAGCGGCCGCGTAGCGACCGGACCAAGGAGCAATCATATGAATCTCAACATTGATGACAGATTGATTTATTTTGCAGCGGGGTGCGGCCTCGGCCTGGCTCTAGGCGCCCTCTTCGCGCCGCAGTCGGGACGGGAAACGCGCCACAACCTGACCGACAAAGTGGATGACCTTACACATAAGGTCCAGGATAAAATAAACCCATCCGGCATCAGGGAGACTGCCAGCCAGAAATGGCAGGAGGCTGTTCAGAAAGGCAAGAACGTGGCGAGTTTTGGAAAGCAGCGCTTTTCCGAGTCCGTTGAAGAGGGAAAACGCAAATTTGCCGAATCCATCGAAGATGACGACCTCGCCCAAAGTTAGGATAGAACCATGGTCGATCAAAATCTTTTGACCATTTTCATTGCGCTGACCGCCTTGGCCGTCCTGATCCAAGCGGGGATCCTCGTCGGCTTCTACTTCCTCTCGACGAAGTTGAGCCGGCAGGCGGATCGGGCCATGGACGTATCGCGCAACCTTCTCGGCCCGCTTCAAACGACGGCCGAGAATCTCCGGGCCGTGTCGGCGCGACTCGCCGAGTTCAGTGCAACCACGCAGGAACAACTGCGTCGTTTCGAACGTTGGTGGACGCGCCGAGCGGCCTGACGGAGAAAACTAGAGCTACAGAAAGGCACAAAAGACACAAAACTCTTTTGTGAATTGTGTGCCTCTTTGTGGCTATTTTTTCGTCGCGATCGCTTCCTTTGCGATGGCGATGAATTCCTCGATCGATTTCGTCTTCAGATCCTCACCTGAACGCAGGCGAACCGCAACCGCACCATGCTCTTGCTCGCGATCGCCAACCACGAGCATGTACGGAATCTTCTGTATTTGAGCATTTCGGATTTTTGCGTTCATCCGCTCGACACTCACGTCGATCTCCACGCGCAATCCGGCTGCGGTGAGTCGATCTTTGACTTGAGAACAATACAGGGCATGGCGATCCGCGATCGGAATCAACATCGCTTGGACAGGCGCGAGCCAGACCGGGAATGCTCCTGCGTAGTGTTCAATCAAAATTGCGATAAAGCGCTCGAAGCTTCCAAAGATCGCTCGGTGGATCACGACGACGCGATGCTCAGCATTGTCGGCTCCGACATACTTGAGATCAAAACGCTCCGGCATCATATAGTCGAGCTGAATGGTCGCGCACTGCCACTTCCGCCCGATCGCATCGGTAACGTAGATGTCGATTTTCGGCCCGTAAAAGGCTCCGTCACCTTCGTTAAGCTCGTACGGGATACCGGCCCGA
>DATFXZ010000420.1:0-5095 GCA_035315305.1 Terriglobia bacterium
CACACCTGGCCTATTCTTCTAACGTTTTCCAACTCCCTCCACGTTCGTAGGGCAATTTTTGAGCTTCTTATAGAAGACATAAGGAGGCGAGTATGGCGTGCGTTCGAAATGGAGTGATTGCGATTCTGTTCTTTGTATCGATCCTGGCAGCGCAAGGAGTACGCGCCACGATCGTAGGTCGCGTCACGGATGATACGGGGGCGGTCGTACCCGGCGCAAAAATTACGATCACAAATGTTGGCACCAATGAAAGTCGAAGCGTAGTCGCGAACGACAATGGCGAATATGCGATTCCACAACTCTCTCCCGGACAGTACACCCTAACGGTCGAGTATGCCGGCTTCAACACCGTAGTTCGCTCGGGCATTGTCCTCGAGACGAATCAGCAGGCGCGATTGGACGTTGTTCTCAAAGTGGGCACTCTCACTGAGGAGGTACAGGTCAGCGCTGCGACGCCCCTGGTTACGACCGAAAACGCTACTCTCGGAAATGTTGTCGATCAGAAGAAGATTGTGGAATTGCCGCTGAACGGCCGCGATTATCTGCAGCTGGCGTTCCTGCAGCCGAATGTGTTCGTGACGGCGCAAGGCTCGAATCTGGGCTTCCGCGGCGGAATCAATGTGGCCGGGAACAGCGAAATCGCAAATCAATACCTCCTGGACGGCGTCGATAATAACGACGAGACGACGAATCAGCCATTACACCGCCCGATTCTGGATGCCGTTCGGGAGTTCAAAGTCCTGACTGGCACGTATTCCGCAGAATATGGCCGGCAGGCTGGTGGGCAGGTCATCGTCACTACACAATCGGGCACGAACGCGTTTCACGGCTCCCTCTGGGAGTTCCATCGCAATTCCGTATTGGATGCGCGAAACTTTTTTGCGCCGCAAAAGCCGTCATTCCGGCGGAACCAATTCGGTGCTGTATTGGGTGGGCCCATTAAGAAAGATCGAACATTTTTCTTCGTCGCCTACGAAGGGCAGCGACGTGGCCAGCAGGAAGCGGGCCTCGCGACCGTCCCATCGGTCGCGTTCAGAAACGGGGATTTCAGCTCGATCTCCACACCGGTGCGCGATCCGTTTAATGGAAATGCGCCCTTCACCGGCAATCGGATTCCCCAGGAGCGATGGAGCAAACAAGGCGTCGGCCTTCTCGCTCTATATCCAATTCCCAATCGCGCCGGCTCGCCAAATTTCGTCTCGGCGGCTGCAGGCCATTACACCATTAATCAATGGTCAGCCCGAGTCGATCACCGTTTGAGCGCGAGCGATTCTATTTACGCTACCTATGAATTCGGGGACTCATCGGAGTTCTATGCCTTGTCCAATCCATTGTGTTCGGCCCGCGATGTACCCGGCTGGGGATGCGACGAATTGCAACGAACTCAACACGCGGTAGCGGTATGGACGCACATCTTCTCGCCCCGCCTTGTGAACGAAGCGCGCGCTGGGTATACGCGATTTGGTTTCTACCGTCTGCAAGAGGATCGAAATGTCAACGTCATACAGGCTCTGGGGATTGCGGGGCTCACTGACGCCGGTAAGACACCGTTCAATAATGGAGCGCCGCAACTTCAGGTTACCGGATTTGCACCAATCGGCGGTCCTACCAACCTGCCGCAGGGCCGGCACGATAACACCTATAACTACATCGAGAACATGACTTTCATTACGGGCCAGCACTCGATGAAATTCGGTTTTGACATCCGTCGATTCCTGTTCAATTCATTTTTCACCTCGTTCGGACGCGGGGCTTTCGTGTTCGATGGCACGTTCACCGGCAACCCTGTCGCGGACCTGCTCTTGGGTATGCCGAGACAAGCTGATCGTAATCTAGGTACGCCATTTCACAACTCGATGACGTTCGCCTCGGGCTATTACTTCCAGGACGATTGGAAGATCTCGCCGAGGCTGACGTTGAATCTCGGATTGAGATATGACCTCGACTTGCCCGAACTCGAGCGAGTCAACAAGATCGCCTCCTTTGATCCAACTCGCGGCACGATCAAAGTAGCCGGCGGTCTCGAATACTACATCGATAACAACAGTCCCACAGGACTCAGCTCGCGTCCACGACCTGAGATCGGGCGCCGGTTATGGAGTACTGACAAAAACAATTTCGGTCCCCGTGTTGGTTTGGCGTGGCGTCCCTTGGGAGGGACGAGCACCGTCGTTCGAGCCGGCTTCGGCACTTTCTTCAACCATCAGATCGTAGGCAACGGACTCACACCGCTTTCGCGCAATTCGCCGTTTCGATTGCGGCAAACCTCGGGGCCATTTCAAGCCACTGATCGGCCGGACGTCGCGGATGCATTCTCCGGAAACCCATCCGTGGTTGCGCCCGGGATCGATCCGGACTTCGCCACAGCTTATGTCAACCAATGGAGTCTTGGTGTGCAGCGCGAGCTGGCCTCGAATTTGGTGTTGGATGTTTCCTATCTTGGCTCACAGGGACACAAGCTACCCATACAGTGGAATATCAACCAGGCCTTTCCGGGACCAGGCTCCGTTGCAAGCCGTCGTCCATTTCCAGCGTATGGCAACATCACCGGCGGCTACATCTCTTCGATCGGCAACTCGAACTTCAACGGTATGACAGTACGTGCTGAACGGCGCATGAGTAAGGGGCTGAGCTTCATCAGCTCGTACGCCTGGTCAAGATCGATCGACGATGGTGTCGGGATCTCCGCTGCCAGCGACTCCAGCGGCGCCTTCGCGCAGGACGCCCGAAATCTTCGCGCCGAGCGTTCGGTCTCCGACTTTGATGTCACGCATCGATTTGTCTTCAGCTACGTTTACGATCTGCCATTCAGCAGCATTCAGAATAAACCGCTGCACGCTATTGTGGGCGGATGGCAGCTGACCGGGATACTCACTTTGCAAACAGGTCCGCCCTTCACGGTGTTCTCGGGTCGAGATGAAAGCAATACCGGAGGAGGCTCGACACAAGATCGACCGAACGTTATCGGTAATTGGCACATTCCGAACCCAGGGCCCGACCGGTGGTTCAACACCTGCACTCTGCTGGCGAATGGAACTCAACGGAATTGTCTCCCGGGTGATATTCCGGCGTGGCAAATCAATGCCGTGGGTACCTTCGGCAATGCAGGCCGGAACATGCTTCGCAGTGACGGTTTGAAGAACTTCGATCTGGGATTGTCACGGTCGTTCCGTTTCACGGAACAGGTCTCGCTCCAGTTCCGGTCGGAAATCTTTAATCTCGCCAATCACCCGAATTTCGGGTTACCGAACCAGAGTGCGGCAAGCAGTTCTTTCGCGGCGATCTCTCGCGCTGCATTCCAGTCGCAGACCGGTGCGCAGCGTCAGATACAGTTCGCCGCGAAGATTGTGTTTTGAAAAATGGGTTTGCAAACACAAAGACACAGAGACACAAAAGCACAGTGGCGCGCGCGACTCATCGCCGCGCCATTTTGCTATCCGTAACTTTCGACGTATTTGCCCGTCCATGAGTGACCGGATCTCCTCGCATCTCTGGTTGCGACAAATGCGAGGACGGCTTTGCTGCGACCTCACCGAGGCGGGACGAGACCGCAACTGACCGCGTCGACACCACCCAATGGCTCATAGTGCGGCCCGGTTTCATCTTGGTACAGCACTAAAAGACCGTTGCACTTGTTTTCCTTGGTCTCCAGATTGCCTCCGCATTTGAAGCTGCTGGCAAGGTTTGGATCTCCGACGCCATCGTACATCGCCGTCTGCGGAAACGGACAGAGCGGTCGAGTGCGCCCTGCGCCCGAGGCCAGAATCGAATCCGGGGCGACTCCGTTCTCAGCCCAATTCACCATCGTGTTGAAGAGATTTAACGGTTGCGGTCCGACGCCGCCTCCGCAGTGCGTAACACCGGGGGCTAAAAAGAATCGGAACCATGGCGTTACCTGGTCCAGTCCCTGATAGTTGTCGACTACCTTGTTGTAATAGTAAATGTTCTGTTCAAATGGGATGAGCTGATCCGCCAGTCCGTGCCACATCAAAATTTTTCCGCCGTGATTTCTGGTGAGGTCTAGATCCGGCGAACCCATGTCGATGTAAGGTCCTACCGTTTGTGTTCCCAGCTGATGGACATCATCCCAATCGGATAAAGGATGCAGCCGGAAATCGTAAGTCATGTCTTTGTTGGCCCAGCCGAAAATTCCGTTACCGCCTGTTCCGCTGTTTCCAGGCGGGGGAACCGCCATGTTCGCCATTGACCCACGGCCGTAGGAGACCCACACCTTTTTCCCCAGGTCGTTGTGGGCGCCTTCCATTGCCATATCCATGACCTGTGCTTCGGCTGCGTTGAGGCAAGTCCCGTCAGTCGCCGCCCCGGGCGCGCCACACATGTTAATGATCGCGCTCGCCTTGCAAGTACGCGGGTCGCTAAGCAAGCCGTCGACGACTCCGTCCTGGGCGTCACATGCTCCAATAAATCTGCTCACAGTCGAATTGATCTTGTCTTGCGTGACTGACCCTCCGGCAATCTCCAAGTTGACCCATGACCTCCAGCTGGAACCGGAAGACGTTCGCGAGTGATTGGTGTGGGGAGCTCCAATTAAAAAGCCATCGAAATCGTTACCATACTTCCAGGCCAGCACAAGGCCCTGCCGCCCTCCCGTCGAACAGCCGTCCCAGTAGTTGCGGATTGCCGGTTTACCGTAATAAACGTGGGACAGTCGCAACGCCCACTGATATTGGAGACGGAGGCTTTCGCTGAAAAAGTCTTCGATCTTACCGTAATTCAGTTGGTGCGTGTCCTGAATGACGCCGAAATCCGGGTTCTCCGCTGTTGTATGGCCGCTGTCGGTTGATGACCCAACGTACCGGGCGTTCGTCGCGGCGGTGACCGAACCGACAGCGCCTACCAACCCCCCACCTCCCAGGTTGCGCACCCGGCCATTCCAAGCGCCCTCCCCTTCAGGGCTACCGCCGGTGCCTCCATCAGAAGTATTGGCCGGCAGACCTACTCGTAACCCCACGCGTTGGATTTCGCCGTGGGCATATCCGAACACGGGCCCGCCACGCTCGGAAATGATGAAGTCGACCTGGCAATAAGGTGGATTAGCCGTGGTGACAAGAGTTGTCGTATGGACTATAACGAC
>DATFXZ010000421.1:0-2871 GCA_035315305.1 Terriglobia bacterium
CGTAAGAAGAATGACGCACACAGACCAAGTGCGTAGAGAACGATGACCTCTCATGATGAAGCACTCCTGAACGGGATTAGTGAATTTATCGAGAGACAGGCTCGGAGAAACCTACAGGGGTTGTGCCGCAGCGTCGCGGAGAGGAGCACTCTGATAGACCGTGCTCGGTGGGATTATCCTTTCCGCCTTGGGCGTAGTCAACGTCGAAAATCGGCGAGGATGCCTCGTCCAAGAAGTCGGTAGCCGCGGATGACGCGGATTACGCTAAAGAACGTTTTCTATAATCCGCCGCATCCGCGGCTCAAATGGTTTTACGGCAAGCACAGTTTGAACATCGAGGCGAATTTCCTGGGCGGGATCGGTCCAGCGGCCTCACGTATGACCTCGAGCGCGTCATCCGTACTGATTTTTTTCGCGGCTCTCACCAAATCCGGATGCGCCTTTTTGAAAATCCGGTATGGGAATCCCTCTTTACTCAAATAAGGAATTCCGTTTTTCGGCACACTGGACGGACCGCGATCGATGAGCATCTCGCGCTGCAACTCTGCGACTGCCAAATCCGCCGGATCCGGCCGCTCCATTCCCTCCGCTCTGAGAAATCTCCGTACGTCGCCGACAGTAGCGGTGCCGTCGTCTTGAATCAATTTCAAAGCACGGGCTGCATTATCCGACAGTTTGACGGCTCGCCCTTTCGTGCGTAAGCCATACAGGGCAGGTATGACGTCACGATGCACCAGCACCAAGCGGCCGGCAATCACGTTCGTCTCAACGACTTCCTTACGAGCCAACAACGAATTTGTGAGTTCGATCGCGCGGCGGGTGTCACCCACTGCTGCATACATGCTGGCCAGCGGCAGTGACGGTGTCGAGTTATACCGCAGCGCAAACTTGACTCGTTTCATGAACTCGATCGCGTCGCTGTCAGTCTCGATCGACATACTATTGGGCCGGTTCCTTCTTCTTACCTCCCAATAATCCGCCAAGAATTCCTTTCACTGTGTTTGCCTTTTGTCCCGTCTGCTGTTCTTGCGTGCCCTCCTCTGTTTTGGACGGCAGCCCGCGAAGCAGCCCGCTTAGGGCGCCGGCAGGATTCTGAAGCGAAGGCAGTAACCGTTGTTTCTGCAATTGCGCGAACGCCTGAAGATCAGGGGAAAACTTCGGCTGCTTGAAAGTACCCGTGACAATCGCCGGCACCACGAGTTCGCCGGCATCGTTCGACAGGGCCGTTTTCATGTAACCTCCGACTTTAGAGCTTCCCACCTTGTCGCTGAACTCTTTGGAGAACACGGTTGAGAGTTTCATGTTTAGAGTCTCGGCAGCCAGGTCTGCCGTCCCAGCGGCCGCGAGATTACCGACGCCGAGTTGCGCGCGAAGATCGTCACTCTGAGCGACTCCGTTCTTCACCGCGACATGTCCGGTAAATTTCAAAATTTCTGTGAAGTTTTGCTTGGAAAGCGCAGACGCGAAGCCCCCGATACCGGCCAATTCGCTCGCTGTATCGAATCCGGCAATACGGAGCGGGCTGAAATCGAGGACCATCGTTCCGTTGAGGGCTCGCGTGATGGCGGCCGAACTTAACGACTGCAATGGCCCGGCTGCGTGAAGATCCAGACTGAGTGCGCCTGCTCCATTGATCTGATCGAGTCCTGTTATCCCGTACGATTTAGCAATGGCCTGGATTTCCGGCAGCGTCGCACTTGGTGCACGCAACCCCGCATCGATTGTTGGTGAGTTCGATGAATATTGCCGCATGGCGAAACGCGCAGCGACCGTCGTCTTTCCGGATGTGGCATTAAATTCGTTAGAACGAATTTCGGAAGGTGAAAGCGCAACATCGAGCGCCTTAACCTCCACCGGCTGCGGTACGCTTTGTCCGGATAGTTGCAGATCGCGCGCCTTAACGCTTCCCGTCAATGTGGGATTCGAAGCAGTTCCCCGAGCCTGCAGGTCGACGGCAAGTCGTCCCGTGGCGTTCGTTCCCGGAGCAAGAGCGACGCCGAATGCGGACGCCAATCGCGCGATCTCCGCAATCGATACATCTCCGGACGTAATTTTGAGGTCAAGCGTGGGCGATGCGCCCATTGTATTGACGGAACCGGCGAGCGACACGGGTGTCTGCCCGAAGTGAAGCGTTGCGCTGTTGATTTTCACAATGCCGGTGTCCGGGTTATCGGCTAAGTTGAAATCGGCTGTAATGGGAAACCCGAGATCGACATTATTGAATCTTCCGCGGTCCAGCGTGAGCTTGCCCACGGCAGTAACGTTTCCCGAGTTGCTCTCCAGCCGGCTTTCGCCGGAGAAAAAGCCGCCAGATGTCGTCAACGCTTCCGCTTCGATAAACTTCTTGAGGCCGTCCAATCCGACCTGATTCAGAGTGAGGTTTGCCTGAAACGGTGTGACTGCCGGATTCGCTTCGACGATTGGTCCACCCATTCCTTTAACGCGGATTTCCTGCTGTCGTTCACCCTGGATGTGTGCTGCAAGATCGAACGAGAAAGGCTGACCTGGTGTGTAGTTGAGAAGCGTCAGATCGATGTGATCGTAGACCGTCCGCGAGCGGTTTTGCTGAAGATTTGTAACCACCACCTAACCATCAACAATGGTCAGCTTGTCCAATGCAAACTGCCTGCCCGGACCCCCAGCCGCGGATGCGTTTATGGGGGCGCCACCGGATAACGGGCCAAGCGTTGAGAAATTCCAAACACCGTCTTTATTCTTCACCAATTCAACAGTCGAACGCCTCAACGCCACAGAATTGACCTGAATGCTTCCGCGAATTAGCGACGGCAGACTAACCTGCACGTTCAGATTTTCGGCGCGCAGGAAATTTGCCGACCCGAATCGCGGATCTTCGGCAATCACCGGGTCTGC
>DATFXZ010000422.1:0-6516 GCA_035315305.1 Terriglobia bacterium
CTGTTCATCTTTCGATCCCTTTCTTTCAACTGGGTGGAGTCCGAGAACTCGCAGTTTTCTTAGTGCGAGAACGATCTGCCCTTTTACGTAGTCGGTAGAAACATCCAGCGACGCGGCGACGTCGCCGGCAGTGAACCCATCGAGGTAAGTCATCGCCAGTATGGAGCGCTGTTCCTTTGGCAGCCTCTGGACGACGATGTCGTCAGTCTCATGTCTATGCTTGAAAATATCGGGCGCTGGGTTGGCCGAGGCGCCATTGCGGCGAAGGCGATCCACGGCAAGATTCCGAGCCAGGTTGATCAGCCAAACGCTGGGCTTCTGGTCGCGTCCGTCAAAACCGGCGGCCTCGCACCGGACCTGCTCGTAGATTGCGACGAGCGCCTTTTCGGCGGCTGTACGGTCTCCCAGAATCCTGAGAATGAGACCGAAAACCAATGCAGAGCTCTCGTCGTAGAGGGAGGACAAAGCATGCAGGTCGCCATGCGCCATCGTTCGAAGCCAGATGGCCCAGCGGACTTCGCGATCTCTTTCGGAATTCTCTTCGAGAGCCCAGACGGGGCGAGTGCTTCCTGGTGGAACGAAACGGTTCAGGTTTCCTCGACGATTAGGCATGCCGGCATGGTACGAGCACGCTCTTCCCAAAAACTTCCCGCTCGGCTAGAACCCCATCTTGCGAACCAGCGAACGGAATCTCGGCACATCCCTCAATCCATCGAAGACCGGGTCCACCTTCAGATAGATCAGCCGGTCGTAACGGTGCTCAAATGCGCTTTCCAGCCGTTCGACAGCGCTCGCACGCTCGCCGAGCCCTGCAAGAACCATTGCCTGGCAGTACTCCGACGCATAACGAACTTTGGAAAGTCCGTTAAGGCGTTGAATAACAGTTCGCGCTTCAGACGTCCTTCCGGAAACGGCGTGGACATAACCGACTGCACCGATGGCGAGGGTCAAAGGGTCGTCGCTGGACAGGTCCAGCGACCGCTGGATGCTGGCCTGGGCTTCTTCAAGCCGACTCTTCTGAGCGAGGGCCATGCCTAAGATCAGATGAGCAACCGCGAAATTCGAATCCAGTTCCAGAGTCCGCTTCAGCTGTTCGATGGCTTCATCGTATTTCCTCGCGTAGTAAAGGCCCCATCCGACGTCGGTATTGATGATCAACGACAACGGGTCGAGTTCTTCGGCGTGGAGGATTTCAGCCATCTGCTCTTCGAACCTTCCTGTAGCCGTCAAATATTCGTGGTACCAGTGATGCGCCGTCGCATAATTCGGGTTCAGCTCGATAGCGCGCCGGAACACCTTCTCAGCCGCAGACCAGTTCCAATCGTAATAAAGATGAGTCAAGCCGAGAGAGGTGTGGGCTTCCGCCACAGATGGGTCGATGGCGAGGGCTTTTCGCGCTGCCTTCTTCGCTTTCGGCATGGCTTTCTTCGGTGGCATGACACTGTAAAGACTCAGCAAATTGTAGCTGTCGGCTAGTCCGGCGTAAGCGAGGGCGTAAGAAGCATCCTTGCGGATTGCGCTTTCGAAATACTCGATCGCCTTTTTCAGCCCTTCAGCCGTTCGCTTGTTCCAATGGAATCGCCCTTTTAAGTAGAGCGTGTAGGCTTCCGGATCCGTGGTGTACTGCTTTGCTATCCGTTTGCGCTCATCGACGGAGAGCTGAAGCTTCAACTGCGCTGATATTTCGCGAGCCAGATCCTGCTGGATCGCGAGCACGTTCGTTTTCTTCGAACGGTACTCCTCGCCCCATAGAACGGAGCCATCACCCGTGTCCACGAGTTCCACCGTCACCCTCAATTCCCCGTCGAGCCGGGCTACTCGCCCGGTCGCGAGCGCGCGAGCCATCAGAACGCGGCCGAGCCTTTTCGGATTAAGGGGCCGGCCCGTGTAGCGAGCAACAAGGCTATAGGCCAAAACTCTAAGCTTCGTGACGCGGGAGAGATTCTTGATCAAAGTTTCGGCAATCCCGGATGAAAGATAGGCGAGATTCGGATCTCCGGTGTCGTCTTGAAAGGGAAGGATGGCGATCGTATCGATGGGCATATGGTTTGACTGAGATTCTGTCTGAGGCAAGGCACGAATTTCTTTAGCGAGGATTCGCCTGTAAAGCTCAAGCGTCGCTTCTTCCAGCTCTGCATCCAGCTCATGGCGCACTGCGTCGCTGCATCGGCGGAACTGTCGAAGCGCTTCGGACCTGCGTCCTGTAAATACGTAAAGCTGCATCAGCTCACGGTGTGCTTCCTCATTCGACGGTTCGGATGCAACTAACTTTTCAAACTGTTCGATAGCCTGCCTGTGCTGTCCATGCTGGACATACAGAGTGCCGAGCTTCCTGAGAAGTTCCTGATGCAAGGCACGAAGCCGATCTCGTCGGCGGGCGAACCAATCCGCGTATAAATCCTCGCTAAGCAGGTCACCTGCGTAAATCGAAAGCAAAGCCTCGCATTCGGAAGCGCCTCCCGAGCGGACAGCTCGAGTTGAACCCTTTTCAAATTCCTCGACATCTATATATGGACTTCCAGGTGCGACCAACTCTACGTGCTGGTCGCGGGTCCGAATGAACACGGAATCCGCTGCGGATTTCAGGTTGGGTTCGAGGGCGCGACGAGCCATGTGGATGATTTTGTGAAGATTGCCAGCCGCGGATTTTTCGTCGAGCTCCGGCCAGATGGTGTCCATGATCTGCTGACGATGCAGTCGATGCTTCGGCGCCAGTGCCAGCAGCTTCAACAGAAGCTTTGCTTGCGGACGGGCCCAACGAGAGTCGTCGACCACGCTTCCAAGAACTGAGACACGGAAGGGTCCCAACAGATGAATTGCAAGGGCCGTCTTACGGACTCTTTTCATCTCAAGCTCACAGTTGGGCGAAACGCCGGCTATGGCCGGCGACCACATACTGCCCGAGGACTATTCCTTAGCCCATCCGATGCCTCCTTCAGTCCCTTCGACGTCAAATGAAGTCAAAGAGCCAACGTCACAAATTCATGAATCTCCCGTATTCATTCACAAAGAAGGTCCCTACTATATACGGAATTCATTCTGACGTGCTCGGTTGTTGAACCATTGGAAAGCAAACCCAACATGGTTCAGATATGTCAGCCGCTACTTTGGCGAAGGGATGTCATTCGATGCGACGCGACGTTTGAATCTCCAGCGCCCGTCTTCCCGCACGAGGACATCGTCGTAGCGGCCGGCCTGCGAGATTACAGGCTTGCCGTCGGCGCCGGGCGTGATGAAGGTCCAACGCGACCATGCAGTCGCGCTGTCGTGGTCAACCGCGATTTCGAAGTTTGAAAGGATGTGATAGGTGTTGCCGCGGTTCGGACCCGTTCCAAGATTCTTTTCCATGAATGCCAGGATTTCTTCCGGGCCGCGGGCCGAGCCGAAGCCGCCAACCCATTCTCCGTCTTTTGCGAAAAGACGCGAGTAGGCTACCAGGTCCCGTGAATCAAGAAACCGGCCGTAATCCAGCAACAGCGTTCTTATTTCTTCCATGTCTTCCAGTCGCTGGAGGCGAACGGCAGAAGATGCATCGGCGGCAGCCGGCCGCGCAGCCTGGGCAGCGGCTGCGGTATTACTATCTGTGAACGGTGTGATCTTGCGCGAACGAATCAGCCACTGAGCGCCGCGCTTTACGATCACGTCTTCGTATTGGCCGATAGCGCCAACAACGACCTGGTTGTTCGGACCGACGCGAACCGTCTGCCAGTAGGAACGGTGGCGCGCCTCTTCTTTGTTAAGGATATCGATGGCCGTGTTGCTGATGACGTGATAGAGAGCGGGCGAGGGAGTTCCCTTTGCCTTGTTTTCATCGCGGCTCCGCTGAAGACCGGTGACGATCTCCCGGATCTGCTGTCGTCCTTTCCGCAAATTCCCCGCAACGTCGAGTTCTGCGTCCGTGGTAAAGACTCCCGCATATGCGTCGGCATCCAGTGTGTCGAGCGCCGTCCCGTAACGCACGATCAACGCCTGTATGTCCAATTTATCCTGAAGCCTTTGCTGCTCGTTGCTTTGGACCGCCCTTGTCTGCGCAGCTCCGGCGACCGTAATCATGACGACGAGCAAGACCGAAGCGATCATCCGAAATACCCACATAGCTCCTCCCGACGAAGATCGAGTCACAGTGTCAATGGCGTTCATCTGGTGCGGGACTTAATATACCTCGTCGATTCGTGAAGTAGTGTTGGTCAAAGCGTTTTTCCCGTGATAGCCTCTGCCCCCGGAGGGGGAAATCATGTCGAGATTCGTTACTGCTGTGTTGTTGGTGTGTCTGATTTTGTCCGCTGAGTGCTTTGGTCAATCGACCAACGCAACGGTGAGCGGAACAGTTGCCGATTTGAGTGGCGCCGTCATGCCCGGCGTATCCGTAACGGCAACAAACAATGCGACCGGCGTTGTGACCTCTGTCGTCAGCAATGAGGCCGGTGCGTATAACTTTGCCAGTCTCCTTCCGGGAATGTACAAAGTCAGTGCCGAGCTTCCGGGTTTTCAGATCAAAACTTACACCGACGTGCAGCTTGGCAATGCAGACAGGGTCCGCCTCAATTTCACATTGCAGGTTGCGTCGCAGACGCAGTCTGTCGAAGTCACAGTTGCAGCCGACACGCTGCTTGCAACGTCAAGTTCGTCAGTCGGTGAAGTGCTTTCGCAAACACGAGTTCAAGACCTGCCGACCGTGAGCAACAACGTCCTGGACTTGTATCGCCTGATGCCCGGGATTCGCGTGAACGATGACGGCGTCAGCGGGAGCTTCGCGGGTTTGAGCGCTTTCGGCACGGTCAACATGCAGCGCGATGGTGTTGATGCCGCCGGCGGATCGCGATGGGGATCCAATGCTTTATCGGCGACTTACATGAGTCCCGACCTGATCGGCGAGGCTCGATTGATCGTTGCTCCCGTTGATGCCGAGATGGGACGCGGTAATGCGCAGATTCAATTCCTGACGAGGTCCGGCACCAATCAGTTTCACGGCAGCGGCGCATGGTTTGTCCGCAATAGTGCGCTTGATGCAAATACGTGGAACAACAACAAGCAGGTCGATCCGAAAACCGGCGCCTGGAAGCCGACTCAGCCGGATTGGTCCAACAACCATCAACTCACAGGAAGCATCGGTGGTCCCATCGTGAAGAACAAGACATTCTTCTTCGCATTGTGGGACAGCCTGCTCGTCAATGGACGCACTCAACCGAATTCGATTGTGCTGACACCCTGCGCACGCCGCGGCATTTTCCGATATTGGGATACCGGCAGCACTCTAACCACTAACATGTGGAATAACGGAAACGCAATCCAGCCGACGGCATTGGGTACGACTCCCACGATAGCTGTAGTGGACGGCCTCGGTAATCCTCTACGGCCTGAAAAGAATCCGGACGGCACTCCATTTACGGGAACGCTGCGGTACTTCAGTGTATTTGGTCCTTTGGCCGCCGTTCCGACGCAACCGGATTGTTCAGACGCGAACGTTCAGGGAAGCCCGTGGGATAGCAACCGGACGAGAATGGACCCAACGGGTTTCGTTGCAAACCTCCTCGCTAAGATGCCTTTGCCGAACAACTATGAAGCTATCCAAAACCCCGGGATGGCCACACAGATTCTGAGCGACGGTTTGAACACGGCCGGCTTTCGCTGGACGCGCAATGAGAACAGCGGCACCGAATCGATCTTTGGAACAAATACGGCAGGCATCGCAACACTGGCGGGTCTGGGCAGGAAGCAGATCAACACGAAGATCGACCACAACTTTAACTCGAGAAACAAGCTGGGCGTCAGCTACACCTATGAACGTTCCGCAGGCAACGCCAACTACGAAACATGGCCCGACGGTTTCCGCGGGAGTGCATTCCGCCATCCGCAGACGCTGGCGGTGAACTTCACGAGCACACTGTCCTCGAATCTCGTGAATGAAGTCCGTGTTGGAAACCGCCGTATCGGAGGAAACACATTCAACGGATTGAGCAACCCTCAGGGCGGGTCGGAAGCTCAAACGTTTTTCCCCAATTATGCTGGTTATCCGGTCGTGTTCGCTCTCGGGACCGGGACGGTGAATTTTCAGAGCAATCAGCCATTAGGCGGTGGGTCCACCTCGGCGTATAACGACATCACGAATCTGCTGAGCTATGGCGACTCGCTCAGTTGGACCAAAGGCACGCACACGTTCAAGTTCGGCGGTGAATTCCGAAAGGGCCATTCGCTCGGATACGATGCCGGAATCACGGTAACGAGCATTCCGCGCGGAACCGGCGGTGATGCTCCTCTGGCCGCTATACCGACACCAGCCATCAGTCCCACCAATATGCCGGGTCTTGGCGGCTCGGCAGCAACCGGAAACAATCAGCGCATGCGGAATCTATTGAGTTTCCTTTCGGGTTCTCTCGCTAGCGTCACGCAGTTCTACTACATGCAGTCGCCTACTAAACTAGACGCGTTTGAGACTTACAAGACGTTTCCGCAGAGAGTCCGTGATACGCACCAGAACGAAGCGAGCACCTTCTTCAAGGACGATTGGAAAGTTTC
>DATFXZ010000423.1:0-6919 GCA_035315305.1 Terriglobia bacterium
GGGCTTTGCAGGGACGGGGATTCCACTTTGATCCGTCGGGTTCGAATTTGAACTGCTCACTCGTGATGAAGGTGTCGTTGAGGTACCGTGGATCGTCGACGACAGACGTCACAATTAAGTAAGAAATACCGTCGACTTCAACCCGATCGAAGAGTTCCGTCAGCTTTGCGTTCTCACTGTATGGCACCCCGTTCTTGCGCAAGTAACCCGGGCGCATATGTGTGGTGACAACCTTCAACGCCCCGCCCTTGCCGGGTTCAGGTCCGCCAAATCGGCCGCCAAACCCCCGGATCTGCAGTTGCTTTTCCCAAGTTGCGACCGAATCGCCCTGCCATTCGAGCGAGCCGCCTTGCCACTTCGAACCGTCGAAGTGGAACAAACGCGTTTGCGTTCCCGCGTCGGTTTCGACCTTGAGCGTTTGCTCGTCGGCCCAGGTGATGCGCAGCCGAGTAGGAAGCCGCATAATGCCTGCGGCGCCGTACGCCTTGCATTGCAGGCCCCCGGCTTCGTCCTTTGCTGCATCCCACTGATTGCCGACTTCGCGTCCCGCATCGTTCAGGGGAACGCTCGCGAAGTCGCCTTTCGGCGCCGTCACCATGCGCCATCTCCAATCTTCGTTGACGATTGAAACCCAGTAACCCGAAAGATCGATCAATGCACCGGCTCGACCGGTGGCTGGCGGCGCAGTTTGAGGCGGTCCTTGTGAGAGGAAGAATGCGGCAAGCATGGGAAGGGCCGAAATCCACGCGATCATTTAATGTTCCTTCTGCTCAACTCGCGATACACGGCCTCGACGAACATATTCGTTGTCCAGTTGCCTTGTTCCACGCCATAACCGCCATCGTAATCGTACGTTGGCCGCGCCGCTTTGACCTCGTCCAGCGTTTTTCCTTTTTTGACCAGGTCCTGGATCCGATCGCGAATGATTGTCAACATATCGCGATAGTTGGCCAGATCGTTCCGATCGCACGCGCGTCCATAGCCTGGAATGATGTAGGTTCCGCCTTCTTCGTTCTGTTGGGGCACCGTGATGTCTTTCAAGATGTGGTTGAGTCCGTTGAGAATTCCTTGAAGACTGCCGCCGCGTTTCTCGTCAATGACGGGGTATTTCGTCATGTCGAAAATGGCGCCTGTGCTGACGACATCGGATTTTCGGAAAAATACAATGCTGTCGCCGTCGCTGTGCGCTTCTGGGACATGCTCGACGATCAACGGCTCACCGTTGGCATAGAGTTTCCAATCGGTCGAGTCATAAGTGTCGGTTGGCCATGAACTCGGCTCAACCTTTTTATCGCCCGTCAGGCGATTCAGCACATTGAGATGCGCGACGACAGATGCCTGCGGTCTCGATTGATTTGCCGACTCCAACATGAAGAAGCCGCCTTTGGCGAGATTTTCATTGCCTCCAGTGCGATCTGGATCCGCACTGGTATTGATGATGAAACCGATCGGTTTATTGGTAACGGTGCGGATAGCCGCCCGCACATCTTCACTGAGTTGTGCAGGACCTGAGTCCACTAAGACCACCGCCTGGTTGCCGACCTGCATCGTAATGTTTGCGCCCGCTCCGTAGAGGAGATACACATTGCCCTGGATATGCAGGACTCCGATTTTGGACGGTCGCTGTGTGAAAGACTGCGCGAAAGTCAGATCTGTAATCATGGCAAAAAAGAAAGACACAAAGACGCAGAGGCACCAAGAAAACCGGAGGACGATATGATTTTTGCTCATCACTTCAGCTTTTCCAGCTTCAGTTCATATTCCGGATACATCGTCTCAGCGCCGCCGCGGACCGCCTCGACAGGAAATCCATTCTTGATTGCGTAATCATTCAGCCACGGATTCGTTCCCGGCAAATGATGCGGTACCCAATCCTCCGGCTTATCGACTTGTTTGCTTGGAACGCACGATTGAGCGATAGGCGCGTAGCCCAGATTCAGGATCCAATTAGAAGTGCGGATCAACGGTTCCGTTAAGAACACCGGATCTTTCACAACAGTGACGACGGTCAAATAGTCGCCGTGCCGGATGAAATACTCCGTCAGAGTCGCTTTCTCGCTCCGAGGCAGACCATTGCGGCGTAACCAGCCTTCTTTGAGGTGCGTGGTTTCCACTTTCAACATGTCCGCGACCCACTCGCCGGTGGAGAAACCTCCCCAAGTATGAGGCGCATATTCCGGCGGGTGAGGCCGCCCATCCATATAAATGGTCCGCTCGGGATTCATCCACATAATGGCTGTGTGCCACGCCATGATTTGCTGCGTGAGCGGATCGATATCGGACCAGATGCGCATACTGCCCGGTCCACGCACCGCGTAATCAGCGGGATGAGGCTCGCATTGATGTTCCGGCATCAGCCATTTCGCTGCATCCCAGGCGTCCGCCTGTGTGCGCGCGCGGTCATTGATTGGCAAACCCGTATAATCGCCGATTTCCGGCCCCGCTCCCCGCTCAGGCGCGTCCTCGTGAACCTTCTGCCCCCATTCACCGGACAAATCCGCCTGCGCAAATAACGGGGCGCGAAACAGAAAAGACACAAACAGTGCCATCGCATACTTTGGGATATTTCTCAGCACTGAGTACTCCATCAGAACATGACTTTCAATCCGAACTGGATTTGCCGCTGGAACGTGGTTGTGCTCGTGATTCTCCCGGCATTCGTATTGATGGACCCGCCTTGGCTGAACGTAGCGGTGGTCGGAACGGCGAAATTCGGATGATTGAGAACGTTAAAAAACTCCGCACGGAATTGCGAATTGAATCGCTCGGTGATTTTCGTGTTCTTGAACAGAGCGAAGTCGATATTGAATAGCCCCGGTCCGATCAGACTATCTCTTCCGATGTTGCCGGGCGTGCCAACGGTCGGCACGGCGAAGCACGTTGGATCGAACCACTGAGTGGGCTTTCGAAGGACCGCAGTCTTGTACGTGCAGCCGGGCCGGATGTCTGGTCTTTCCGCATTCTGCGTTGTCTGCGCCTGCAGACCTTCATTGTCGAAACCGATAACTGGGTTGAACGGAATTCCGCTGATAGCCGATAACAATCCATTGATCTGCCAACCTTCGGCGAACTTGTTCCCGCGGAGCGGAATCACATAAACCGCGTTTGCCGTGAAATTGTGCGACCGATCGAACGTTGCGCGTCCGTAATCATACGCGCGGCTATAGGGATTCGAAGCGCCGGTCCCGCTTTGGCCCTGCCCAGCCTCCAGTCCAATGCTGTTGGATACCTGATCCAGAGATTTCGACCACGTGTACGACACCTGTGTTTGAAAGTTGTGACTGAAGCGGTGATTGAAACTTGCCAGAAGCGAGTTGTAGTTGGATGTCCCGACCGGCTGGAAGTAGACAAGAAAGCTGACACCTTGCGGATTCGGTCTCGTGTTGGTCACGATCCGTCCGGCCGTGGAACACGCCAGCAGTCCGCAGGGTGAGTTGGCCGGTACGCCCGCCGCCGGAGTGTTAGGCAGCGGTGCATTCAAATCATGCTGCGCCCAAAGATGCCGGCCCTGGGAACCTACATACCCGATGCTCACAATATTGTTGCCGCCGACGTCGTGCTGGATGCTGAGGTTGTACTGCATCATATAAGGTGTGTCCTGCGACTTATACCAGTAACCCTGCGTGATTGACACCTGTTGTGGACAGGCCAGATTCGCGGCCCCATTGCCACCGGCTGTGACGGGTCCGTAAGCGGGCGTGCACACGCCCGGGATCGGCACTGCAGCAAGCGTCGTGTATGGCGGATTCAATACGTAACCCGCTTGGTAGACCGTCGCTTTGATAATTTCGTGAAAGATTCCGAAGCCCGCACGAAACGAAGTCTTGTGGTCGCCGAATATGTCGTACGCTAACCCGATTCTCGGATCAAAGTTCTTCGTGTTCGGATTGGATCCCCAGACATGCGGCACATTGACAAACTGGCTGGTATTCGGCGGATCCACGATCTGATAGAGGCTGTTCTTTGCTTCGGAAGGATTCACTCCCCAGGTATACCTCAGCCCCAGATTCAGCGTGAGCTTACGTGTCGCTTTCCAGTCATCTTGAAAATAGGGAGTGATCCACGTTTCGCGAAAGAGCCTTGTGTTGTTGAACTGACCGATGGCATTTCCTGTAAAGACGCTGACATTTCCCTGCAGGAACTGCAGAAGACCATTGAAATTGTAAGCTCCGGGTCCGCGAAAGCCGGACGTGTCGTTTTGATGAAAACGATCGAATGCGGCGCCAAACTTCAGACTATGCGCGCTGCGCGTCCAAAGCACGTCGTCTGCCGCGGTGAAACGGTTTGGCGCGACGATCGTCGGCAATATTCCGCTTGGACCAAGTCCGGTCAACCCTGCAATGGCGACGGCGCCATCTTGAATGCCAAGGCCGGGATAGAACTCCAGAGGATGCGATCCGTTGGACGCCGACGCGTGAGGTTCAGGATAAGAGCCATACTCTGCAGGCCGCACAAAACTGAAGCGTGCGAGGTTTAAGAGATTCGTCGACGATATCCGCTTCCATTCAGCGGTCACAACGTGAGCGCGGCTGAGGTCGTTTTCAACGTAGATCGGAATAGTACTGGGCAAAAGGAATTCACCACGGTCATGCACGTATCGCACGAAAAGCGCATCCTTGCTCGATATTGAATAGTCGAAGCGCGTCAGCAGGTAATCCTGGTGCGCGATCTGATTGGCTTGCGCAATCGAGGCCACCACTCCGTTAGGCGACGTACTCGTTGTCGGCGGAAATAGTGACAACGTATCGCGAACGCTCGAATTCGCGAATCCAACATTCGCAAGCCCGGTGGCCGTGTTGCACGGAACCGCGGCGGCAATGGCGCAGGGCAATAGGCCGTTTCGAGCATTGGCATCGGGGATGAAAATTGGAGTGCTGACACCTTTTAATTGTCGAAGGCCTTCATAGTTCACGAAAAAGAACGCTCTGTCTTTCGCGATCGGGCCGCCAAGGCTCGCTCCGAACTGGTTCCTCCGAAACGGAGGATTACGAGAGCCATTGGGTTGCGACGGCGGGTCGAAATAATCGCGCGCATCCAATTTGTTGTTCCGCAGAAACTCATAGACGGAACCGTGCAGGTCGTTCGTACCGGATTTACTCACGGCGTTTAAAACGGCGCCGTTTCCTCCAAACTGTGCGCCGTATGTAGCTGTGAGCGCCTGAAACTCGGCAATCGCTTCAACTCCGAGAGATCCTCCCGTTGCGCCGGATCCGACACCGTGTCCGAAGAAGCCCGCTACATCGGTGTTGTCCAGCAGGTACGCCTGTCCATAAAGGCGGCTTCCAGCAACGGAGAACTGCTGTCCTCTGCCAAAAAAACCGCTGCCGGCACTTTGTACGGCCTGCGCTCCGGTTTGTACACCCGGTGCGAGCGTAATAAGCGAGGTGTAGTTGCGGCCGTTCAAAGGCAGGTCGCGAATTTGCGTGCCTTCAACCAGAGCGCCGATAGCGGCTGAAGTGATGTCCACTTGAGACAGTTGGCTTTCGACAGTGACAGTTTCCGATCCCGTCCCGACAGGCAAGCTGAAATCAACAACGAGTTGGCTGCCAACGCTCAGCGTAACGCTCTTGCGAACGACCGTTTGAAAGCCTGCCTTTGAGGCTTCCGCGTCGTAATCGCCGATTCCTAAGTCCTGAACTCGGTAGCGCCCTTGCTCGTCAGTAGTTACTGTCTGAGTAATTCCAGTCGCGACGTTTTTCACTTGGACGGCAGTGCCGGGAATTGCCGCACCGGATGGGTCGGTCACGGTCCCCAGAATCGCAGCTGTGACCGCCTGCGCGTCGAGGTGCTTCAAACCTGCCGTATTCCAAATCAACAGCATGCCCGTCACGAGCTGGAGAGCGCGGTTACGAAATCCTGAATGGTTGAACACGAGATCCCTCCCGCAGGCGTTAGCCTCCGCCGCCCGCAAATTCGAAAGCCGATTTGATGATTTTTCTGGGATCGGTGTTTTTGGGAACAACTACGCCGAAGAACGGGAACATCATCTCCTCCCAGGTCATGGTGCCGTAGTACACCGTTTTGTCCGGATTCGGATTGAACTTGTTATTTGCCGAATTGTCGAAATGTGCATCCACGTGCAACTTAGTGCCTTTCGGAACCTCAATGGACGTGTTGTAGCCGAGCTGCCAGTTGAAGTCATATTTCGGGACGCTGAGGACGACCTGCTTACGCCCGTCCGGATATTCAAGCGTGTATGTCATGTCCTTACCCCGGAAATGCATGTGGGGCATCATGAACACAAGTTCGGCGTCTTGCAGAAACGTTGCTTCTGCCATCGGGCTTTGCCAATTTGGATTGTTTGGGGGTATGGCAAAGCGCTTCGCATCAGTTGGAGCACTGGTGCTCAGTGAGACATATCGACGTTCTGGAGCCTGGTCGAGTACCGTAAAACCGACCTTAACGTGATCGGTTACCGCTTTTCCGTTTGGGGTGTAATGTAAGCTGAAAAAGATGTCGTAACCTGCGGGGATCAACTTTGCGGCTTTCAATGGCCTGTAATCGGCAGCCAGATTCCCCGGGAGGTAGCAATCTTCAGTTCCGCCGCCTGGGGGGAGCGCACGTCCACCTGGACCAGCAACTGGCGTCGGATTCGCGCCCGCGGTCGCACGCGGCGTGCCGCCTCCAAGAAATGTCGGTCCCCTATCCGGTAGGGCCGCCCCGTCCTGGTCGCGTTCCTTGTCCTGCCAGTATCCAACGTTATATTGAATGGCAGGATTGTGCGGCATGTAAGAGATGCAGATGTGATGCGTCACGCCGGGAAACTCAGGCTTGATTTCGACGGAGGTGACCCACGTATCCTTCGTGAAGTTTGTGGGCATGTACGCGGAGATCCACTCCACAACGTTATTCTTCGGACTTGCCGGCACTTCCGTTGTAGGCCCGTCCACGATGATGTCGGGCTTGATGGTCCAGCCGT
>DATFXZ010000424.1:0-4599 GCA_035315305.1 Terriglobia bacterium
GCTTCGACAGGGCTCAGCTTTGCCAGCATGACCCCTGGATCCGGCTTATTCGTAATGATCTTTTTCAACGTGTCCTCATTTTGAAGCGAGGTGTAAGTGGATACAACCAGTGCATCCTCCATCGTTGCCACCTGCGCTTCGGCTCGAACAAGATCAAGCGAGGCGAGCACTCCGATCTCAACTTCCTGCCGGCTGTCATCCAAAGTCTTTTGCGCCAAGTCGCGGGACTGCTTCTTCACTTTGATATCTTCAAGCGAGAAGACGTAGTCCCAGTATGAGTCCTGCGCCTGCGTGACCAAATCCATCATCTGCTGATCGAATTGACTCGCCGAAATCTTATGGGTGTTTTGTGCGACTCGGATTAAATGATCATTCGGCAAACGGCCCCAGTTCTGTAGTAGATGTTGGCTGATTGAATACCGAACCTGTCCGACCCAATTCGGGTTGTATAAGGCAAATGCATTGTTGTTAGAGTTACGGTTCATGATGAAATCCACTCCGTAACTTGTTCCCGTCATCAATGTTTGACCAAACCCGACGTCGTAGCTTTGCGTCAGTTGGACCAACGATGACGCACCATTGAGCTGCGAAGTGCTTTGAGTCGTACTGCGCTGGCCGTTTGCGGATACGTGTATTGTCGGGTCGAACGGCCGGAAGTACGTATCGATCAGAAACTGCGTGATCTGAGGCGGAAGCCGATCAACGCTGATATTGAGATTGTTTGCCAGCATCAACCGAATTACGTCGTTGAGTGTCACCGCAACTGAAGTGCCTTGAAACAGTGCGGAATCGACCTGCGGCACCGGAGAAGCCGAAAGCGGATTGGCCGTCGGACGGTAACGGCTGAGGAACTTCGCAACCCAGTTTGAATCTGCTCCGAATGAAGGCAGGCTGAAGCCAAGTACTACAACGATTAACAGAATTTGAATGTTTTTCATCGGTTAAAGAAGTGTGGAATGTAAAAGCCGCAGATTACATGCGACCTTGACGAAATCAGCCTCGTCTATGTATTCCGCGGCCTTACGAAGTTGGAATTAAAATCTGAAGTAAATGCCACCCGACGGTTGAGCCAAATGGGTGGTCGTGCCCATCGCCAACGTTGCAACAGCAAAGTCAGGCACTTTCACGAGCATCCCGCGGTATTCCCCTCGCACGCCGAAGTGCCGCGTCACATCGATATTCATGCCTGCGCCGTACAGGAAGGCGCCTTTCGTCTGCGCTTGGGCGCCAAGAGTCGTGCTATCGAGATTGGATGTGGGATCGAACCTGAGAGCGCCCGCTCCGGCAAGAGCGTACGGACGCATTCTGGGTACTTTCATTGGCAAGCTCAGCAGAAAGGCTCCCGTCATTTGGTGAACATTGGCCTCAATGCCTGAAGTGCCAAACGATCCAGAATATGTTGTTGTATTTCGGTTGAAGCCATAGTCGCCTTCAAGCGCTACCCATCGATTGAGGTGAAACGTGTAGCCGGCAAGCAAACCGGCTGAGTTGTTGGAGTGACTCGTGATGGGATCGCCGTTGGAGTCCGTCGCGTTGGAGTCTTTTGGTATCAGGCCTGTCACTTGAATGTTGACTTGAGATCGCAAGTCCTCCTGCGCCATCGCCGGCTCTGCGATCAAAAAGAAAGTTGCAGCGATACTCGCCGATGCGATCAAACTTACTGTGAAACCGCTGTGTCTTTTCATGTTCCCTCCGATCTGTCCGAAAGCACTGTTAGACATTCGGAGTTCACATGGGTTGTACGGCGGAGCTCTCCGGAAACTACGTAGGTATACGTAAGTAGTCATCGCTCACGCGCTAGGCATCTCCGTTGAGAATCGATTTCTTTTATCCGACCGTCTGAATATCGCAGCCACGAAAATGAAGGAGTACAAACAATGGCGAAAATCAACAACGCGGTTGCGAAAAAGGAATTCTCCGGAGATCCCTACACGCCGCGACCTGTCTTTATTCTTGAAAACCAATTAATGGACACACTCGAGTTGCAATGGCACGTTCAGCAGGCGCGCATTCGACTGAACGCGATGAACGAGGCAAAGATCGACGCGCTATTCGAGGGCCTTACAGGAGAGCTACGCTGGTTTACAGATACGATACGCAAACGTCTGCAATGCCTAAGAACTGAAGGCTCACACTATGTTGAATGGAGTTCCAGTTCATTCTGGCGTCTTTTTGCGGTAGACGACGTCAAGAGTTTTTCTCAATTCGAGGCGCTTGTGTACGGCTATGCGCATTATGCGAAGCAAACCTCGAAGGCCATCCTGAGTCTCGAGCGTTTGGGGGACCCGGGAAGCTCAAACCTTCTAAGAGAGATCTCCAGAGCGACGGATCGATGTCTTAGGTTCGTGGAAATATACATGGAAGGCTGTGCGCTGAATTGCGATATCTCCCATCTGCCCGATTGGCCCGTCGATCCTCTCAATCCGTCATCAAGCGAGTAGGTTGCTAAGAAATGGTAATTCTATTGCGGATCGCGTATCTCACCAGATCCGTCAAAGAAGTGAAGCCCAGCTTATGATTGATGTTCGCCCGATGCGCCTCGGCAGTTCTCACGCTGATGCCGAGCGCGACGGCGACCTCCTTGTTGCTCTTTCCTTCCGCCAGCAGTTGAATGATCTCGCGCTCGCGGGCTGTCACGCGGCGATCTCCCTGAGGGTCTTCCGAGGTCCAGCTATTCATATAGTCGCCAAAGAACACATCTGTCACGGCCGGTGTCAAGAACGGTTTGTGGTGGAGCAGCGCGTCCACCGCGGCGATGAGATGAACATCGGCGTCAGATTTAAGCACGTAACCTCTGGCGCCGGCCCGAAGAATTTCGCGCGCGACCTCTTCGGACTGATGCATCGTCAGAATCAAGACTTCCGTAGCTGGAAGAACAGCGACAATTTGCCTGGTAGCATCCAGTCCGTTTAGTTGCGGCATCCCGATATCGATGACGGCAACATCCGGCTTGAATTGAGCTGCCTTCTCCACTGCTTCCCGTCCGCTCGACGCTTCGGCACAAACTTCCCAACCCGGCTGAGTTTCCAACAATGATCGCAGCCCGCGCCGGACGATGGCATGATCGTCGGCAATCATGATTTGGACTGCTGTCATGCAGCCTCCTCGCGAGTGAGAAGTACAACTTTGATCGTAGTGCCCCGATTCTGTGAATTGATTTCCAAGTGTCCTCCTAATTCCTGAACTCGTTCACGAATACCCGCTATGCCGACACCGAGGGTTGGACCCGAATTCAGTGTCCGCCCGAACGCTGTATCGGGCATACCGTGTCCTTCGTCCTGCACCTCCAACACCACATCCTTTGATGTTCGAGCGATTCGCACTTTCGCTGTCGGGCTTCCGGAATGGCGATGAATGTTCGTGAGACATTCCTGCACGATACGGAACACGGTCGTTTCAACTTCTTGCGAGAGCCGGCCGATATCGCTTGGCATTTGTAATTCAGTATCGATACCGCTGCGCCGGGCGAATCCGTCGACATACCATCGTAAAGCGGAATACAGACCTGCTTCGTCAAGCAACGGGGGATGCAACAGGTACGAGAGAGTGCGCGCCTGGCGCATGCACTCTTGTGCCAGCGCCCCCGCTTCATGTAGTGCCTCCTGTGCGGGAGCCGGTAAAAGTTGTTTTGATTTGGACAACACACTCAGATCCATTTTCAGAACCACGAGGCTTTGGGCGATCGTTTCGTGGAGCTCTCGTGCAATCCGCCGACGTTCCTCGTCCTGCAGATGGAGCAAACGCCCCGAGAGCTGGTGGAGTCTCGTTGTCCGCTCCTGGACCTCAGCTTCAAGATCGTCACGGCTCCTTCGGAGCGCCTCCTCCGTGCGAACCTGCTTACCGTTTAGATACGAGATAAAGAGTGCTACGGCTACAAACACGACGAGATGGATCAATTCTTCGGAGGTAAGATCCAGGCTCCGAAAAGGCGGAATGAAGTAATAATCGAGCGCCAGCACGGAAAGCAGCGTCGCAACCAAACCCGGCAACAAACCTCCCCGCCATGCACTGAACATCACAGCACATAGAAACAAACCGTAAGAAGTGGTTGAAAAGAGAGACTTCGCCGCCAGCGTGATGAGAAGCGCCGCAAGGACACTAAGGAACGCTGCCGCGTAGCGCTGCAAAATCGAGCAGATATTGCTCTTCAGCATGAAAATGCATCCTCCACCTGGTTGACCACTTTGCGTCAGCCGCTTGAGCCGGCTATTTAGAACGTGTGATTAAACGGAATCCTGAGTGGGCACATTCCGCAGTTCCCTCCTTGTGAGGGGGGGTGGCTGCGGCATCAAGAAAATTTCGGCGAAGCCCACCTCAGCGCCGCAGAAGGGGTGGTCGCCTAAAAGTCACTTTTCGGTGTGAGCGACCACCCCGGCCGCTCCGCGTCCACCCCTCCTCACGAGGAGGGGACTGTCAGAACTCCATCCATGCCGCTTGTTCTAATAGCTAAGCCACTTCATCCTTGGCCGCAAAGACCAAAATAAATATTGGACGCATACGGTGCAGGACCGCGTCAGCCTTTAGCAAATTTCTCAACTTGGTGGCGCTTCCGCCGCCCACCAACTTTATACGTAGCCAAGACATTGTCATTAAAAGACC
>DATFXZ010000425.1:0-3723 GCA_035315305.1 Terriglobia bacterium
ATGTCGCCCTTCTGCACCTTTTGTGGAAATTCCGGATTCAGCGATTCGAGAACGTGCTTTGCCATCTCGGAGAAACTTTTCCAGACAACGTGAGTAGGAGTGATCTCATCTGTGGGAATGTTGTGACCGAATTTCCAGCAGTTCCCTTCGAATATCACGGCCGAGATTTTACATCACCTGTAAACTGGAACGACGGAGACGGATTCCTTAGCAGCGCTGTGGTGAGCGCAGCGTTACCCGATGTTCATGCGGCATTATGATCTACCACTGATAATCGATAGCCAACTGCAACCGAGAGATTTCTGGAAAACAATCTCATCGAGCCCTACTGAAATGAAGATGCCGTCCGCGGGGTCTTCAGCGGAGCCGAAGTTCGCGGCGCGCGAAGATGGCGTGGGCGAGGATAAATACGACAACGGTGTAAAGGAAGTTCTCGGCCATCACTTCGAAGTAAAGCCAGTACTCAGGATGCACGAGTTCTCGGGTAAAGCTTCCTTCTATCAGATCTACCGGCATCGTCGCGGGTGCAAGGTAGTACGCCGCGTTGGCCAACACGCGCGTGATCCAGCGTGGGTGGCGTGTGAGGTCTGACACAAGTCCCGGCAAGGACGATATGAGGATTGTGCAACCGCCTGCGAGCACCGGGGGCATGAACACACTGAAGCCGAGACTGACACCGCTAAAAAACAAAGTACTTACAAACAAATTCGCGACGCCTACCCACAGAAGCGGGCTGTAACGCACGTCATAGGCCAAGGCGATAAAGAGTGCGATCAGGATGCCGAGAAATTGGAACGCCCACAAAAAAGCCAACGTCCCGATCCAGCGGCCCATTAAATAGGTCGCCCGATCCACTGGCCGCGACAAGACGTTGACAATCGTCTTTGCAGTCACCTCGGAGGAGACTCCCACGGCGCCGAGAAAAATTGCGAGCACAACGGCTGCTGTTGAACTCCAGATTCCCAGGACATTCCGCACAAATCCCTCACGAATCCCCGTTGCGATGGAGGTCTCACCGGATTCGGTGGCCATCCTTAGGGCCACCTGACCGGAAATGATGATCACCAGAGTTATCAGCATCATGAATGCGACCACGTAGAGAACGCGTCTGCGCAATGTTTCCTGCAGCATCGTCAGAGCGATACCACGAATCTTGAGAACGGCTTTAGCCACGGGACGAGCCTCCAGCGTATCGCATGTACAAATCCTCCAGGGAACGGCTGCGGCGGCGCACGAGGCCGATGCTTGCGTTGGCGACGAGCAGCTTCAATAGCAGCGCGTCTTTTTTCGATGCGGCGCAGCGCAACATGGCTCCGCCAACACCGTCTTCCAGGATTTCCGCGCCGTCGATGGCTTCGCGGGCCTGCTGCGGCAAGACCAACACCTGGATTTCCCAGTCGTCCGACTCGTTCTGCAATGCAGCCATGCCTTCAGAGAACACGACTTCTCCCTGGCTCAGGATTACAACATGATCGCATGTGCGTTCGACATCGGACAGGATGTGACTGCTGAGGAACACCGTAGCGCCCCGCTTCTTTTCCTCCATAATGATGTCCGCGACGAGCTTGCGGCCTTCCGGATCGAGCCCGGTTGTCGGTTCATCGAGAATGAGGAGGTCCGGTGCATGTAGCAGCGCTTGCGCGAGACCGAGCCTCTGCATCATACCCTTGGAAAAACCGCCCACCTTTCGTCCCGTTGACTGCGCAAGTCCGAGCCGCTCCAGTTGCCTGGGCACCGCACGGGCAATTTCATCGTGGGGCATTTCTGAAAGTTCTCCGTAGAAGCTCAACACGCTTTGCGCGGTTTTGAAACCATACGTGTGGAAGATCTCTGACTGGAATCCCGTGCGCCGCTGCGCTTCAACGCTTCCCGCCGGCTGGCCAAACAAGCGTACAGCGCCGCGATCGGGCCGAAGCAAACCGAGAAGCGTATAAATTGTTGTGGTTTTTCCGGCGCCGTTCGGACCAACAAAAGCAACGACACTTCCCTGTTCCACCCTCAGGCTGACTCCGCGGACCGCGGCAACCTCGCGCTGAAAGCGGCCTCGAAAGCTTTTATAGAGGCCGTCCACATCGATGACCGGCCGGCCATTACTGACACTCATTGCTTGAGTTCGTCCATTTTTAGATACGTCTGAATCATCGTGCTCACATACTCCGACACACCTTCGGTGACTTGACGGACCTTGCGATCGTGTCCGACGATAATCGTGGTTGGCAGGGCTCGCACGCCGAATCGTTTCATCAGCGCGCTGTCGCGATCGAACAGGACCGGAAAGCTCACGGGCTTTTCGCTCAAATAAGTGTCCGCCCGCGCCCGTTCTTCATCTTCGTTGATTGCGATGATGGTGAAGCCCGCGTCTTTCTTCGACGTGTATATCTTTTCGAATCCCGGCATCTCGATACGGCACGGTCCGCACCAGGAAGCCCAGAAATTAATCATGACCAGCCTTTTCTCGGCGATGACTTCATTCAGCCGGAATTCATGCCCTTCTGTGTCGGCCAAAGTGAAATCCGGCATTTGCTGGCCGATTTTCAAGGCTTCAAGCGGGCTCCTATCAACGAGCAACTCGTTTTTTACGATGACGCTGAATGCAGCAAAGGCGCAAAGAAAGAGTATTGTTATCGGGATCTTCATCAAGGTGTCCTTTTGATTATCTTTCCAGGAACTCCTCTGAGCCTGTCAGCTCCGAAACTGCAAATGACGGCGACGGCCGCATTCGAGTCAGACTCGACAGGTCGAAGTAAAACTCGGGCAGCTCCGTTCCCAAGGATAAGCGAATCCGGCAGAATCTTGATGGCATCATCCAAAAAACGGGTCTGGAATCGTGGACGCGACTGACTTTTACGTCTGCCGGTACGCCCAAATCGGGCAACGCTAATGCGGACTGGCAGGACCAAAGGCGTAGAGCGTTCCAGCCGTGATGTTCGAGTTAGCCGCCCCAACGTAGAGTGTCCCCGTGGAGCCGATAGCTGTCCCAAGCACGACATCATTCGCGATTGCAACCCATTTTGTGGACCCATCCGCATTGACGGCGAAGACCTTGTTTGTATCTGTAGTTACTTGGGGTCCTCCGATGTAAATCGTACCGTCGGCATCAACAACTGGAGTGGACCCGACGCTACCAGACATCCTCTGGCTTGTGTAATTCCATTTCAATGTACCGTGCGGGCTTATAGCAATGAGGGTATTCTCGAGCGAGGCAACGTAGATTGTGCCATCAGGTCCAATGGCAGGGGAGGATAAGATAGACGCACCTGGCTTAAATGACCACTTTTGGCTTCCATCAGGGTTAACCGCATAGACGGATGGCCCGCCAAGGGCTCCGTCAGTGACATAAATTGTGCCATCCGTTCCAATAGCTGGAGAGGTTGCAGAAAGAGCAGTCGGGAAACGCCACTTTAGTGACCCATCCGGATTAATAGCATATAGTCCGTTGTCAGGTGAGCTAGGAAAAATCCTCGACATCACGTAAATCGTGCCGTCAGAGCCGATCGCTGGTGAAGATGCTGCCTATCGTCACAGAAAAGGCTATCGCGCTAAAGCAGTAATCGGTCCCGAATCCCACGCGGAAGTTTTCGGAGATGTTCACTTGCAGTCAAGCATGTGATGCGAGAGAACGTATTGAACCCACCAGAGGAGGAACACTGGACAAAACTCAAGAGTTCGTGGAGTAGCGATCGCCTTAATCGATTTTTAATATCTTGGATGTATTTTTCAGGC
>DATFXZ010000426.1:0-12535 GCA_035315305.1 Terriglobia bacterium
CAGCTGTGTCTTTGGGCGCATGAAGCCCAAAATGCCGCCCCATCGACCCAACTCAGGTCCGTGCCAAACAAAAAAAGAGGCGGTTTCGTTGGGAGCGGACCACCGAAACCGCCTTTCGCGCCTATGAGAGGAGTGGGCGAGGGAGAGAAATTTATGAATTTATTAGACTAATCGCTATTACGCCCTCTATTGTTTTCCGGTTACAGAATTTTCCAAACCCCGGTGCGATTGATGAAGCAGGAGGAATGCCAATCCGCCTCGTTCGCGTCGATTCTTGCAAACGTACATAAACTGAAAGGTTTAACGCAGGATTAGGAGGTGGTATTTTTTCGATTCGTTTGGTCGCATGTAGCGAATGGCCGCAATCAGCTGAAACACATGTTTCGTATGGAAACACTGGAACCGATCGCGGATCAGCTTTAGCGCCGGCAAATTTCTGTTAGAGTCCGTACGAAGGAGCCGTATGAAAATCCAGCTCACCTACGACCGCCCGGGAGAGGCAACCACCGACTTATTCGTCGTCATTCTTGATTCCGAGACAACACTACACAATCTCACCGGATCGCCGATCGATGAAATGGTCCGGCGCATCGGTCGCGATTTCAAAGACAAGCGGCTGAAAACGGATTACTTTACCTCTCTTGACTCACGCGGACACGTGCGAAATCTCGCCGTCTATTCGACGGCGCTCAGCCCGAGTTACAACATTTGGGAGAACGTGAAAATCTTTGTCGCGCGTGCCATTCGGGCAGCAAAAGACCATGGACTTGCGCGTGTCACTTTAGCTCTCAACACAGACGCTGCGGCACCCTTCATTGGTAAGGCGGTCGAAGGAGCCCTGCTCGGCAGCTACAGTTTCGATCGGTACAAGAAGGAAAAAAGCGATCTCGATAAGATCCAGATCAATATCGTTTGCCTGAAGCCGCACGATCAAAAAAACCGGCACTACGCGTCGCGCTACACGGTTGTCAGTGAAGCTGTGAATGAAGCGCGAGACGCCATCAATGAACCCGGCTCCGTTGCGACTCCGGAATATCTCGCGGAAGCCGCACGCGACATCGCGAAAAAAGCCGATCTGGATCTTCGAATTTGGGATGAAAAGAAACTCCAGAAAGACGGCTTCAACGGGCTGCTCCAAGTGGGCCGCGGCAGTTCATTTCCTCCACGGCTTATCCGTCTCGCTTACCGGACACGGAAATCAAAAGGGCACCTGGCCTTCGTCGGAAAAGGAATCACATTCGATACAGGCGGAATTTCGATCAAGCCCGCTGACAAGATGTACGAAATGAAGGGTGACATGGCAGGCGGCGCCGCAGTGCTTTATGCGATGAAAGCTATCGGGCAACTAAAGCCCGATGTGAATGTCACCGGCATCGTTCCGACTGCCGAGAATTTTCCTGACGCGAATGCGCAACGGCCCGGCGACATCTTCTATGCGAAGAACGGCAAGTCCATCATGGTCGATAACACCGATGCAGAAGGCCGGCTGATCCTGACCGATGGTCTATATCTGGCTGGAGAAGAGGAAGCCACACATATCCTCGACATCGCCACTCTGACCGGCGCATGCGTTCGCGCGTTGGGACTCAGCATCGCGGGCGTGATGGGTAATGACAAGCGGCTCATTCAGGCCGTCATGAACTCAGGACAAAATCAAGGTGAAGCTTTTTGGGAGCTGCCCCTGCCCGATGAATACAAAGAGCTGCTGAAAACGCCGTACGCTGATATCAACAACATCGGAGGACCGGTTGCGGGCGCGCTTACAGCAGGACTTTTTCTGCAGGAATTCGTCCCCGAAAAAACAGCCTGGGCTCATTTGGATATCGCGGGCCCATTCATCCGTGAGAAAGACTGGAAGTACTACGAGGCGGGAGCCACTGCCTTCGGCCTGAAAACACTCGTCGATTTGGCGGAGCGGTTCAACGAGTATGGTCTGTAATTAGGGAGGTCCTTTGCTCGATCATTATCGCGAAGCCAAAGAACGATACGACTTCCAAATGGGACCGGTGCGCGGAGGTCTCGCCACCGCCCTGGATATTCTCACTGACGCGCTCGCCCTCGTCGGTCAGCACGGCGTGTATTGCCGAAGCCAGCGCCAGCCGCAATTCCCTGCCATGGATGTCCGCCTCGTGATGCAACAAATCGAGGACTCAAAGGGGCTGATCATTGGCGCCATGGAAGAATTGAAGAAGAAAAATTAGCCACAAAAAACACACAAAGTGCAAAAAACCCCTCTTTGTGATTTTTGTGCTTTTTGTGGCCGATCTTTGTTTCGTGATTCTAATGGCTCATCGCGTAGATCATGAAGTTCAGCGCTACGCGGACTGCGTAGCCGGAATATTTCTCGGGATAACAATCGAGATCCATAAATTCCCAGGCGTCACCTAAATCGGTGTTGTAGGTGACGACCACCATTAGCCGGCCGTTGTCGTCGGTTATTCCATAAATTCGCGGCTTGATATCGTCGGGCTGCTCCCAAGTCCGCCCACCGAAACACCCCTGGCCCTCATTGGGAGTTTGGATGATTTCATCGATATCGAAAAAGCTATGAAAAATCGGGTGCGTGAGGGGCAGCGGCTGCATCGAATATTCGGGAAACACCTTCTTGAGTTCGGTCTCGGCATTGTCCTTTTGATCCAATCCCCAGAAATCGTCTAAATGCAGAAACCCACCGCGCAAGAGATACTCGCGAAGGCGCGCCGCTTCCTGTTGAGTGAACACCATCTGGCCAGGTTCGACGATGTAGGCGTAAGGGAAGGTGAATAACTGCGGATCCATGATCTGAACGTAATTGGGGTTCGGATAAACGTGCTGTCCCGTTAAACGATGGATCGCACCCATCAGTTTGCAATCAGCCCCGGGAGAGTCTGTTGCCCAACCCCAACCCTGCGGCGGAAAGAAGTTTCGGCCGCCAAACTCCGGACATCGATACGGCCCGGGATTCGCCATCGTGAATCGCCGGAAGAAGCCATGCAGTATTGGATTCTGTCTGTAAATCAGGCGGGTGAAGTAGAACTCTGGAATGTCGTCGGAAGGCGAATCGGCGAGAGCGGTGAAACAAGCCACCACCATTCCAACCAAGATCCAGAGTCTTAGCCGCACCATAGAAGAATTAGGCAAAAGGCAAAAATACCCAAGTTAAATTTTTGCGGCAAAGGAATAACGTGTGTAAGGAACCACAAAGACACAAAGACACAGAGACACAAAGGCAGAGCGGCTCGCAATTACGAGTATTGCCTTGATCTGAAGCCGCTCTGCCTTTGTGTCTCTGTGTCTTTGTAGTCCCTACGCCAGAATTCCGACGACAGCGCCGGTCATACATGTCGCCAAAGTCCCGGCAATAACCGCGCTCAAACCCAAACTGACCACCTCATCGCGGCGTTCCGGAGCCAGGCTGCCCAGACCGCCGATCAAAATTCCAAGACTGCCGAAGTTCGCGAAACTCGTGAGCGCGTAGGTCATTATGAGTCGGCTGCGATCATCGAGGGCGCCTTGCGGGAGCTTGGCCATGTCAAGGAACGCGAGTAATTCGTTAAGGATGGTCTTCGTGCCCATCAGCGAGCCTGCTGTCTGTGCCTGCGACCACGGAATTCCAAAGAGCCACACCACCGGGGACATGGCGAATCCAAGGAGCCTCTGCAGCGTGAGCGGCTGCCCGGCAACATGGGGAAGGAACCCGATCAGAACATTCACGAGCTGAACGAGTGCTACCATCACGAGAAGCATCGCAGTAATGTTCAGAAGCAGAACCAGTCCATCGCTGGTTCCCTTGACGATCGCATCCATTGAACTCGTCGCACCGCGCTGAGGCATCAGCCGTCCGGCTGTCTCTTCCGCAGTTTCGGGTACCATCATGCGAGCAATCGTGATGGCAGCGGCAACATGGATGAAGGAAGCGACCAGAATGTGACCGAGGGGATCCGGAATCACCCCGTTCAAGACGGTCGCGTAAAGGATCATGACGGTTCCGGCGATACAGGCCATGCCAACGGTCATCAGCGAAAATAGTTCGCTCCTAGTCATATTCTTGATGTAAGGCTTGATGACGAGGGGCGCCTCAACCATTCCAAGAAAGATTGTCGCGGAGGCACCGAGGCCTAGCGCACCGCCAATGTTGAGGCTCTTCTGGAGAGCGAAAGAAAACGCCCGCACGACATAGGGAAGAATCCGCCAATAGAAAAGAACGGACGAGAGAGCGCCAATCACGAGTACCAGCGGCAACGATTGAAAAGCGAGAATGAAGTTCGCACCGGGATCCTGCAACATGAATGGAGGCGGCCCGCCGCCGAGATAGCCGAAAACGAAGGACGTTCCTGCTCTCGTCGCCGAATCCAACACAAGGACCACATTGTTCAACACGACAAAGAGTCGTTGGAAGAAGGGCACGTAAAGAAGAATTCCGGCAATCGCAAACTGAACGGCAACGCCGGTAAGAATCGTCGAAAGTTTGACGCGGGCCCTCTTCTCGCTAATTATCCAAGCGATCGTGAGGAATACAATGATGCCAAGCACGCCTTGAAGACGCATTAATCCGTCCTTTCCCAACAAAGCCCGTCATTCTACGCTACCTATCAAAAAAAGATCGATCATTCACCCAAAGACGGCCCATAATCTCCAATCAACGCGCAGCACAAAGGAGAAGCCGAATATGACCATGCAACCAACACGTCGTGAAATACTGAAGGGAAGTCTGGCATTAGCCGGCTTGGGAGCTCTGGGAATCCCAGAATGGGCGCTGCCCGCGCTCGCACAAGGCGAAACTGTAGTGCCCTTCACCGATATTCCGGCGAACGCGAACTTCACGCCGGCGCCCGATCGTCGCACATTCGACATCCGCAAGATCGAGGGACCGTTTACGCCGAAAGACGAATTCTTCACGACGCAGCATTACGGCCATCCCGATATTGATCTCGCTGCCTATCGCCTCAAGGTGTCGGGATTAGTAGAGCGTCCAAAGACACTGTCGCTCGACGACCTGAAAAAGATGGGGAACTCGGAACTCATCGCCGGATTTGAATGTTCGGGCAATCGACGTCCATTGCAAGGCCTCTCCGGAAACGGCCGCTGGACCGGAATTCCACTCAAGACGGTTCTCGATTCCGCGGGTGTGAAGCCCGTGGCGCGCGAGTTTGTTTTCTTTGGCGCCGATCATGGTGAGGAAGAAGTGGAGTTTCGAACGCAAAAGTACAAACTCGACCAGCAATTCGGAAGGAGTCTTACGCGAGAGAAGGCGATGTCGAATGAGCCATTCCTGGCGTGGGCGCTCAATGGCGAACCGCTTACGAAACATCAAGGCTCGCCGTTGCGGTTGATCGTTCCGGGCTGGTACGGCGTGTCGAATGTGAAGTGGCTGTCGCAAATCCACATCCAGGAAGAACAATTCCTCGGTAAATATCAAGCACGATGGTACCGCACTGTCAGAGGTGAAATGATCGACGGCGAGATGAAGTGGAATGAGACAGCCGTCACTCACATGCAATTGAAGTCATTCGTCGCGCGCGTCACCACAGACGGCACACACTACAAGGTGCTAGGGGTCGTCCTCAATGACGGCACGCCGATTAAGTCCGTCGAAGTCCAGGTCGATGGAGGACCATGGCAGACGGCAACTCTCGACACAGCGACCAAGGCGAAGTACTCATGGAAGCTCTTCACCTACACGTGGGAACGTCCGACGCCTGGAGAACACACGCTCGTCTCCCGCGTGACCGACGTAAACGGGAAGGTACAGCCGACTGAAAAAGATTTAGAAAACAAAAAATCGTTTCTCGAGGACAACTCCCAGCACCCGCGCAAAGTGATGATCTCCTAAGGAGTTTCAATGAGGCTTCTGATATTTCTCGGTCTGTTTCTTCAACAGCCACCGGCGCCATGCAATCCGGCCGGTAACGTTCAGTTCGTGTGCGGTCAGGAAGCGCCGGAAGATCTTGTGCTGGTGCCTGGATCCGAATGGGTGATTGCGTCCGACTTTGCAGGAAAAGGTGGAATCCGCTTGATCAACACACGTGATCTCACCACCGCCATCGCGTATCCGGGTCCAACTGCTAAGGAAAAGCTCGACGCAAAGACTTACGATTCCTGTCCCGGCGCACCAGACGCAGCCGAGAAAGCAAGTTTCAGGACACATGGACTCGCTCTTCGCGCAGGCAGGAACGGCAGCCATACGCTCTACACTGTTCATCACGGCAACAGAGAATCCGTGGAGATTTTCGAAGTCGACGCGCGAGCCAAACCTCCAATATTGACCTGGATCGGGTGTGCGGTCGCGCCGGAACCGATCGGACTGAATGAAGTCGTTCCGTTGCCTGACGGCGGTTTTGCCGCCACAAACTTTCTCGCGCGCAGTGGCCCCGGCGCGGATCGAACGAAGATGATGGCAGGCGAAAAGAACGGCGAAATCTGGGAATGGCACACCGGCAAAGGATGGAAGATCATTCCCGGCAGCGAAGCGGCCGGTGCAAACGGTCTGGAAGTTTCCAAAGACGGCAAATGGCTATACGTTGCGGCCTGGGGCAGCCAATCCTTTTATCGTTTATCGCGAGGGCAAACGCCCCCGAAACGCGATGAGATTCCGTTAGGCTTCCGCGTCGATAATATCCGTTGGGCCGCCGACGGATCGCTTCTAGCGGCCGGTCAGGGCGGCACTGCGCCTGCCTCGCAGACGACCAACATCGTGAAGATCGATCCGAATACGTTGAAAGTACAGGAGCTTGTAAAGCAGCCGAATCTCGACGTGTTTGGTTCAGGCACCGTGGCTGTCGAGGTCGGCAAGGAACTCTGGGTCGGCTCTTTCCGCGGCGACCGCATCGCGCGGTTCCCTGCTCCACCCGCAAAGTAGAGCGGATTCAAGAGGGCTGTCACCACAAAGACACAAAGGGCTGGCGTCTACTGCCTTCCGCCTCTAGTTGGCCCGCCGGTGCCTGCTTTCGCGCCTTTTTCTACGAGATACGCGACGACGGACTCGAACTTCAAGGCTTTTGCCGCATCGAGAGCAGTCCGACCGTCAGTATTTGCGGCGTTCACGTCGATGCCAAGGTCGACGAGTAACTTCACCGATTCGAGCACAAGCGGTTCACGTTTTGATCGTTCCAATTCGACCCATCCAGCGCCGCCGCCGCCCATTCCCACTGCAGCCATCAGAGGAGTCACTACTTCCTTACGGTGTTCAAACGGATTACCGCGAGCGCCGGCGGCAGAAGTGTCCACGACCCTGTCGGAGTGATGGACGAAACGGGCATCGGCGCCATGCTTCAAGAGCAGGCGCAGAGCGCCGGGTTCGCTATAACGGGCAGCGAGCCAAAACGGCGTCGCTCCGACAAGCTCCGGTTCAAAGTTGTAATCGCGGGATGAACGCCGCGTGGGAGTCCATGTTTGAAGAGGTGTGTTCGCATCGGCACCATGAGCCAGGAGGGCGGCCACCATCCTTTCGTCGCGACGCATGATTGCTTCATGCAGTGCGGTAAAACCGGCTTTGGCCGCGTTTGGATCTGCCCCTTTATCAAGTAGAAATTCCACAAGGTCTGTGAACCCGGAGTGCGCCGCAAGAACCGTGACGCTGATGCCCGATGCGTCGGTCTCGTTTACATCCGAACCCGCTGCGACCAGAAGTTTTGCCGACGCGAGATCGCCGACGCTTGCGGCAAAGAGCAGTGGCGTCTCCCTACCGTGCGGGACAGCGCGATTGTAATCGAGATAACCATGGGGAGCGACTGCCATCACATCAGTCCAGGTATCTGAGCGAGCATGCACGTCGGCGCCATGCGCGAGCAAAACTTTCACAACATCAGCATGTTCCTGTGCCACAGCCCACATCAATGCGGTCTGGCCGCGTGATGCACGCGCGTTTGGGTCAGCGCCCTTGGCCAACAACTGTTCGACGACTCCAGCGTTGCCAACGCGGGCAGCAACCATCACCAGCGTTTCCCCAGACAATAACTTCGCGTTGGGATTTGCGCCTGCCGCCAACAATCGGCGGACCATCGCCTCGCTTCCGTTCTGGCAAGCCGCCCAAAGCGGGGTCGCGCCCAGATCATTTGCGGCATTAACTTTGGCCCCTGCGCGGATCAGCAGATCAGCAGCTTCGAGATCATCTCGGTAGCCGGCCCAGTGGAGTGCGGTCGCGCCATCCCCTTCTGTTGCGTTGACATTGGCGCCTTTTTGGAGAAGGGACCGTAGAGCTTCCTTGTCGCCGTTCTTGACGGCGTCCGAAAGCGGCGGGCGGACGGCTGCATCCAACATCGGCATGAACAGGAAGGCGCTAAAGAATAACGCCAGTAACGCACGACCAAAGATAGCCGCAGATGACACGGATGCGGCCGATGGCCGCAGGTTCACGCTATTAACACCATCTGCGTCATCCCGGCAATCCGCGGCTGTAAGAGACTTTTTCATATTCCCGATAACGTATCCAATTGAAGTTTGCCATCGCTGCCGCCGACTTTCTCAACAGGAAAGCCCATCTTGTCCATAATCGTGACGAGCAGATTGGCCATCGATGGCTTCTCTTTGTACACGATGTGCCGGCCGCCTTTGAGAGTGCCTGTGCCGCCGCCGATCAACATGATTGGCAGATTGTCTCCCGCATGGCGTTGGCTGTTGGAAATGCCGGCGCCATACAGAATCATCATGTGATCGAGCAGTGATCCATCACCGTCCGGCGTCGCGTGGAGTTTTGCAACGTACTTGGAGAAGAGCTCGGCGTGATAACCGTTAATCTTCGACATGTGTTCGATCAAAGCGGGAACATTGTCATGATGGGATAACGGATGGTGCGCTTCAGGCACGCCGATTTGAGGATATGGACGCGCGCTCTGCTCTTTGCCGATCATGAACGAAATCACGCGCGTGAGATCCGCCTGAAACGCTAGAAGTTGGAGATCGAGCATCAGAGCAAGATGATCTTCGAAGACAGGCGGAACACCCTGCGGCGCTTCCATAGCCGGCAGCGCCACATCCCGTTGCTCTTCGGCCTTCTGGATCCGGCGTTCGACGTCGCGAATCGCGTCGGTATACTCGTTAACTTTATTCTGGTCCTGTGGACCGAGTTCACGTTTCAGATAGGCGAGCTTATCCGTCACTGAATCGAGAATGCTTTTGTGCTGCCGCATGCGCGCTTCGCGGGCAGCCCAATCCGTTTTTCCCGTATCCCCGAACAAGCGCTCGAAGATGGCACGCGGGTTGTATTCCACCGGTAACGCTTGAGTGGGACTGCGCCATGACAACGTGTGCGTGTAAACGCAGCTGAGATTCCCTGTGCATGCGCCCGCGTTTGCCGGCGCGTCCATCGACAGCTCCAGGGAAGCGACTTGCGTCTCATTGCTGAAATGTCTGGCCAGCAACTGATCGATTGAAACGTCCGCAAAAATCTCGATCTCGTTGCGTCCGCCGCGAGGCGTCCCCGTCAAAAACGATCCGGAGGCTCCGGCATGAATGTAGTTCCAACTCGAGTGGAGGCCGGAGAGCACCAGCATTTGATTCCTAAAGGGAGCAAGCGGCTGGAGGATAGGCGAAAGCTCAAACGAGGCGCCTTCGCCCTTTGGCGACCAGTATTCCATCGCCATTCCATTGGGCACATAGAACGTCAGAAAACGGCGCACCGGCTTCGCGGCGGCTCTCGCGCTGGGAACCATCGCTTCGAGGAACGGCAACGCCAGACTCGCACCTATACCTCGCAATACCGTTCGCCGCGTCAGAGACTTGCTCGTGAGAAAGTTCATGGGCTCTCCATTTCGGAATTACGGTAACGTCTTTAGGAAACACAAAGACACAGAGGCACAAAGACACAAAGAAGGCGCGCAAAAAAGGGTTCTTGGTGCGCGCTTTCTTTGTGTCTTTGTGCCTCTGTGTCTTTGTGTTTCCTCATGCGTCACATTATTCACGAAAACCTGTACTTAGTTCGAGACCGTCTGCGATGCACGCATCAAAAACGTCGGGCTTTTCGCAATGCCCGAGATCAGCGCAGACCAGCGGTAGTTCTGTGCTGCGGCGTCACGCACGATCTTCCGCACAGCCGGCCGGTCGTAATATTCGATTCGCCGGCCGAGCGCGTAAGCCATCAGCTTTTCGGTAAGCGTGCGCGGGAACTGCTCCGGCTCATCGAGCAGCGCTGCGCGTAGACCTCGAAGCCCCTCGATCTTTCTTCCGCTAGCCGTCATTCCACTCGCGTCGACTGGCCCGCCGGATTCGTCAATCGTTCGCCATCCGCCGATCACGTCGAAATTCTCCAACGCAAAGCCGAGGGGATCCAGAACCGAATGGCAGCCGTTGCAGGTTGGGCTGGTACGATGCTGCGACAGTCGTTCGCGTATGGATTTCGGCACGGCGCCGGGCTTGTCTGTCAGATTTGTGTCGACTCCGGGAGGCGGAGGCGGCACGGGCAATCCAAAGATGTTGTCCAACAGAAATTTCCCTCGTAAGACCGGCGACGTACGATCGGGGTACGACGTGGCTGCCAGCAAAGCTCCTTGCGCCAGCAAGCCGCCTCGTTGATCATGGTTTGTCAGAGTGACTCGCCGGAAACGGCTGCCGTAAATTCCGGGAATGCCGTAATGACGCGCCAGGCGTTCATTCAAGAACGTGTAGTCCGCATTGAGCAGATCGATGACACTGCGATCCTCACGTATCGTGCTGCCCACGAACAGCTCCGTCTCGCGTTGAAAACCCTGCAGCAGACTTTCATCGTAATTCGGATACTTTTCGGGATCGACGATGACTTCCGCAACACGTCGCAGATTCAACCACTGAGCGGTGAAATCGTTCACGAGCGAATCAAGCGCGCGTGGGTCGGCCAGCATGCGGCCCACTTCTTTTTCCAAGGTCTGGGCATTGCTGAGTTGTCCGCGGTCGGCCAAATCCAGAAGTCGCTCATCGGGAATACTGCTCCACAAGAAGAAGGACAATCGCGAGGCCACTTCGAAATCACTCAGCCGATAGATCCCTTCACTTTGTTTGGAATCTCGATACACGCGCAGCAAGAAGTCCGGATCGACAAGGAGTCTTTCCAGCGCGAATTGAATTCCGGCATCAAAGCTTCCGCCATCCTTGCGGCCCATAGCGAAAAAACCTGCCAGCGTCTGTACGTCATCCTTCGTAACCGGCCGCCTGTAGGCCATCCTGGCGATTCTCGACAGGATTTTTGTAGCGCACGCACTTTCTTCGGAAATGGCCCGCGGATAACACACGAAGATTGAGCGCCGGCTCGGAGTATCCTTCGCTACTCCTGCCGGATTGTAAGGTCCGCCAATTTGCAGCACACCGACATTGGCATAACCCATATAGACCTGATCATTGGTAATAACTCGGCCTCGCTGCTGAGGTTGAGGAAGACCTTCCGGCTCCCACAATTCCCGGACAAACGACACGCCGACCATATGCGGGCCGGCCTCCACGGGAACGCGGACCTCCAGGCCGGCGTCTCCGCCGATCTGCATGTATTTTTCCCAGGAGTCATCGCCTGCGAATCCCGGTTCGCCATCGCCTGCATAGCTGGCGGCCGCGGGTCTGCCCACAGCACCGCCTCCGACGGTAAATCGCTTTAGGAGCTTTCCGTCGAGTCGCACATCCAGCTGCTGCGGCCAGCCCATACCTTTGATGTAATCCTGGTATTGCCGCTGAAGACGAACCTTGAGGAGATATTCGCCGTTTACCGGGAAGCTGTAATTAACCGCGATGCCGCCTCGTGAACCCAAAGGCAGATCTTCGCTCTGTCGGTCTTCCTGCAGTACGTGTAAAGGGATCTCGAATCGATCGACCTTCGGGTTTGCCGGCGGAAGTCCGGTCGCCAAACGGGTGACCTGGCGAGCGACGGATAGATATCGTTCCAAGTGCGCTGTCGAAATCGAAAGAGAGTCTGCGAAATTATCAAAACTTCCATCCGCAGTCTCGTCGCCCGGCAAGAGTGATCTCACATCCAAGTTGATCGCAAATAAGTCCCGAATGGCATTGTTGTATTCCGTGCGATTGAGGCGATGGACGGCGCCGATCCTTCCCGGATAGGGTTTTGCCACCCAGGCACGGTCGATTTCGTTTTCCAACCAGGTCGCAACCGCCCGATAGGTTTCCGCATCGGGCCGAGGGTTTCCTTGCGGCGGCATGGAACCGGCGCGCAACTTTACGATGACACGTTCCCACACTTCGGCATTTGCACTGGGATTCGCCACGTCCAGGGCGTCGAGCGCAAGCCCGGCCGTTCGGAGCTTCTGGTTATGACAGGTGACGCAGTATTTATCGAAGACAGCTCGCGGGGCGGTGGCGTTTGGAAAGGATGAATTCTGCGGAGCTGCGGTCTGAGCCCCGGATAGAAAAACGAGACTGCAGGAGCCAAGGATCAGTGCACAGATTGATATCCGCTGCAATCGCGTCCTCCAGAGTAAGTGGTTCAAGGAATTACCGCACTATTTTCCCTGATATGCGGAATCTATGTAAAGGAACAATCGGAACTTGCCACGGACTCTATTCAGACGATCCGCGGATCGAATGAGAAGGGTGTGGGCCGGTTGATTCGAATGTGCTTAAAGTCCGGATGAGCAGGATTCAG
>DATFXZ010000427.1:0-6452 GCA_035315305.1 Terriglobia bacterium
TCGGAGTCCAATAACTGGACCACCGCTGAGGACCATCAAAATATGATGGCTCAGCTTGGGATTCGGAAGCTGCGTCCCGGCCCCAGTGGTAACGAGTCGGCGCCAAACCATGCCAACTACGACGAAGCGACCGCGAACCCATTTCCGAACTTGCCTGACGCTTTGACACTGACCAATGGGGAGAAGGTCACGACACCACCAGCATGGTGGAATCAGCGGCGCCCCCAAATCGTAGAGGATTTTGAACGAGAGGTTCTAGGGCGTGTTCCGCGGGACGTGCCGGCGGTCAAATGGACGGTGACGAACACAGTTCAGACGATGGTCGGTTCCTATCCCGTCGTTGCAAAGCAGCTCATCGGGCATGTAGACAATTCCTCATATCCCTCAATTAACGTCGACATTCAGATGACGCTAGTCACACCTGTCAACGCGAAAGCTCCCTTGCCGGTCATGATGATGTTCGGCAGCGGTGGCCTTCCTCAAGCTGCCGGACCCGGAAGCAGTGCCGGCGCCGATCCGCCTGCGACGCAACAACTCATTGCGGACGGCTGGGGCTACGTTTCTCTCAATCCTGGCAGCATCCAAGCAGACAATGGGGCAGGTTTGAGGAAAGGCATCATCGGTCTTGCCAACAAAGGTCAACCCCGCAAACCGGACGACTGGGGCTCTTTGCGTGCGTGGGCGTGGGGAGCCTCTCGCGGCCTCGACTATCTTGAAACCGACAAAGCGGTAGACGCGAAGCGTGTAGGGATCGAAGGCGTTTCACGCTTCGGCAAAGCAGCCCTCGTAACGATGGCATTCGATACGCGCTTCGCCGTCGTTCTGATCGGTTCCTCCGGTGAAGGCGGAGCCAAACTCCATCGCCGAAACTGGGGCGAGGCGGTTGAAAACCTAACGGGGCAGGGCGAGTATCATTGGATGGCCGGCAACTTCATGAAGTATGGTGCCGCGGAAGCGGCGTTCGGCAGCAAAAATGCCGGCGATATCCCAGTCGATGCTCATGAATTGATCGCCCTGTGCGCGCCCCGCGCAACCTTTATTAGTTACGGCGTGCCCGAAAAGGGCGACGCTCGTTGGCTCGACCACCAGGGCAGTTATATGGCCGCCGTTGCGGCTGGCCCGGTATTCAGACTCCTGGGCGTGAAAGATCTAGGAACCTCCGACGACTACACAACCGAAAAGATGCCGCCCGTCAACGTTGGAATGCTCGACGGCCAACTCGCATGGCGCCAGCACGACGGTGGGCACACCGATGGTCCGAATTGGAAGTATTTCATTCCTTGGGCCGATAAGTTGCTGAAACACTCTCCATCTGCCTAGTTACAGAGAAACACGGAAAGTCAATGCATAGTGAAGAGCGACTGCAGTCCGAATTGCTCAGCCGAAGCGCCCGTCGTATGCAAAGGGCGCTTGAAGCCGGGAGAATGGTGGCCTGGGAGTTCGAAGTTGCGACTGGAAGGGTGGAGTACTCCGGTAGCGTGAACTCGATTTTCGGACACAACCCCGGTGCCACAGCTAACACGATACCGGCTTTTGATGACCGGGTTCTCATTGCCGAGTTGCTCGAACACGCGGCCAGCGGCGCCGGACCGTACAGTAGTGAGTTTCGACTAGTGAAACCCGACGGCGGTGTGATCTGGATACGAAACCAGGGCGAAACTGTTTACGATAGCCAGGGACAACCGAGCCGAGTCATAGGCGTGACACTGGATATCAGCGAGCGGAAAGAAGCTGAGGAACTGCTGCACAATATCGCGGCGGGCGTTTCGGTCGCAACGGGGGATACCTTCTTCCGGTTGCTGACGCAACATCTATGCGAGGCACTGAAAACAGATTTTGCTTGTATCGGTGAACTGGACATCAAGCATCCGGAAAAAGTCCGCACTGTTGCCGTATTCTCCGGCGACAGATTCTGGGATGAGTTGGAATATGAGCTAGCCAACACTCCTTGCCAGCAAGCGCTGGCGTTGGGCCACTGTTCCTACCCTCAAGGCGTTCAATCCGCTTTCCCTCTGGACCACTTACTTTCGGAAATTGGGATCGAGAGTTACCTTGGAGTCGCTCTCATCGGCTCAGTCGGCCAGCCATTGGGCGTCATGTCTGTGATGAATCGCGCACCAATGAAGAACATTAACGCAGCAGAAACCATTTTGAATATTTTCGCCTCGCGCGCAGCAGCCGAACTGGAACGCCGCCGGTGGGAACGTGCGTTGCGCGAAAGCGAGGTCACCAATCGAGCGATTGTCAGGGCTCTGCCAGACCTCATCCTTGTTTCGAACAATGGCGGCACCGTCGTGGAACTCTACGCGAAAGATCCCACCGAGTTTGGATTTTCGCAACATTCGTTTCCGAAAAAGCTCGAAGACGTGCTTGGGCCCGATGCTGCGCATCGCGTGTTGGCCTCCACGATATCGGATTCAAGTGAACCCAATGTCGTCGAATACTCTCTTGCGGGTCCGGCTCAGCAGCGCTTCTACGAGGCGAGGGCCATCAGTTTTGGCGACAAACGAATCCTGACGATCATTCGCAACATAACCAGCAAGAAACGAGCGGAGACGGAATCGGAAGAGAGCCGGCGGTTCGCCCAGCGTATTGCCGAAACGTCGTTGAATGTGCTGTTCATATACGATCTCATTGAACGCCGCAATGTTTATGCCAATGAACGTAGCGCCGACGTGATTGGCTATACACCCAAAGAGATCGAGAACATGGGCGCCAGCTTCATTGAGCTGTTAATGCATCCAGATGACTTCGCCTTCTTGCCAAAGCTTGCAGCTGAATATGCCGCTCGCAAGGATGGTGAGGTCTTCGAGCACGTGTTTCGATTGAGACATAAGAACGGTCAGTGGCGCTGGGTCCACTGTTGCGCAACGATTTTCACCCGGACTGCAGACGGGCGGCCAAAACAAATTCTGGGCTCAGTCACCGATATAACTGAGTACAAACGGGCCGAACAGGAATTACAAGAACTTTCGGCGCGGCTGCTGAACGTAACCGACAACGAAAGGCGTCGCATTGCCATGGAGCTACATGACGTAACTGGCCAGAATCTGGCCGCAATCAGTTTCAACCTCGCAAGTCTGGACCACGCCAGTGCGCTTCCTTCCAATCTGAGAAATACGCTTGCCGACTGCCAAACGCTTTGTCAGGAATCTTTGAAGGAAATACGGACTTTGTCGTATTTACTGCATCCGCCCACTCTCGATAAGTTCGGGCTAGTTGGCGCTGTGGAATGGTATGTCCGAGGTTTTATAGAGCGCACCGGTATCGACGTCACTTTGGACATCAAGAAAGAGATCGGGCGTTTGCCTCCGGAACTGGAGATGAATCTGTTCCGCGTGGTTCAAGAAGGACTGACAAACATCAGGCGTCACTCCGGCAGCGATACCGCAACCATCCGTCTGGACAAACAAGAAACTCAACTTATCCTGCAAATTGAAGATCGTCGTAAGCGTTTGCCGAATAACGCCGGCGCCAGAAAACATGGCGGCAACATGGGAGCTGGAGTCGGCATACCTGCAATGCGCGAACGGCTTCGCCATCACGGGGGGTACCTGGAAATACGTTCGCATGATACCGGGACGACGCTTACGGCCGTAGTGCCTCGCGATCCCCACGCTGCACCACTAAAACGGCGTTCCCGACAAGCTGGGCAACCATAAAAAAACCGGGACATCGGGGGCAGGCCCCTTTCATGTTTCGGTATAGAAAAGTTGCAGGAATTCGATGTCACGCGGCTACTATTCCTGCCATGGGACGCACCTTCGGATTCATTGCCCTGATTACCGTCGTAGGGATTGGCGGATACGTTTACATTGGGCAGGTGCAAACGCTGACGCCAAAAGGTTCGACCCCGACAGCAGTAATTGAGGTCACCGGCGTACGCAACGATTTGATTGCAATCGCGAACGCCGAACGCCGCTATTTTGCGAGCGCCGGTAAGTATGCGACCCTCGAAGAGCTGCGCGCGACCAATGACATCACCATCGCAAACCGCGCTAATTACATGTATTCGGCAGAAATCGGCGACACGACCTTCAAAATCATTGCCACCTACTCGGGCGAAGATCCGCATGCACCCAAACGCATCAGCATGGACGAAAGCATGGATATGAAGTCTGAATGAACGTTGTTGTGTGCGAACTGCTGACCCGGAAACACGCTCCCAGGTGAACGCGATGAACTACATTGCTGTCCACGACAAGCAGAACTAGGACGAACAACACCCGACCTGCACAGCAGATGCTTGTATCTCATCCAGGACTGCGGTACCGTCGGATCTCCGCAGTTTCATAATGAGTGAGGTGTATGTTCGGCAAGAAGCTTTCGGAATACATTCAATTCGAGCGGTGGATTCTAATCCTGATTGCGGCAGCCTTTGTGATCCGACTCGCACTTCCCTTGGCGGGCGCGTCGATTGCTTCAACGCGCTCGGTCAGCATCAATATTGTGCTTTTAATAGGGCTGATCTATTGCTCGATCGCGGTTTACAGCCGCGAGTTCGGTGGCTACAAACAACTATTTGGCCTACTGCTGACTCAAAACGTTTTCGCACATATGCTGATTGCTTTCGGCATCGTCCTTGGAATCCTTACGGGAACGGATAACATTTACACGGCGCCCGAGTTCTTTGGAGGAAGCAGCGGCAGGAACTGGCTCCACGTTCTTGCACACACCGTTGCGGCGTTTGTTGTCCCCGTATTCGCCTGGCTTGTCGGCTCTGTCATCCTGTTCGTTACAAAGAGAGTCAAGAAAGTAACCTGATATCAACCTAAGCGGAATTCAGCTCAACGACAACAAGGCGACGCCGGCGCAAACCAAAAACACGCCGGCCCAGCGGAGCGGAGCGACGTCCTCATGCAGCAGATACTTCGCTCCAAACGCTGCAGTGACGTAACTGAGGGCTGTTGCAGGGACGACGATGCTCACGTCGGCCCATGAAAGCAACGCAAGCAGCGAAAAGAACGCAAGAGCCATCAGCGCCAATCCAATCCACATCCAAGCGAGTCGAAATGCACGCACTAAGACTCGCCATATCGCGGAAGGCCGGAGCGTCGCAATCTCCCCGATCTGTTTCATAGCATGACTGACGGCGAGGTCGCCTGCAGTGCCACTCAACACGACAATCGCAATGAAAAAGATCATTCGCACGGTCGATCACTCCGCGTCGTGCTTGGATTCGTTCCACCGACCAATGCGACACCACCGCTGATAAACAGTACGCCTACCCATCGCGCCGGCGAGACGGATTCGCCCAGAAGCACATATCCGAGCAACGCCACCATCGCATAGCCGATGGCGGAAGCCGGCTGGACGTAACTGAGGTCTGCCCATGAAAGCAAAAGCAAGTAGCAAACAAAAAAAAGCAGCATACTGAAGATCCCCAGCCAAATACTGCTGTTCATGAATGTCTTGAAAAACATCCCGAGCAGCGCGACCGGAGAAAAATCAACAACCTGACCAACCTGTTTCATTCCCTTGCTGAGCAGGACATTTCCGATAGAGCTGAAGAACACCATTGTCCCAAGCAACAGGTAGGTGCGCCGTCGCGTTCTTGGTTCCGCGTTCATGCGTCGGCAGTCTTTTTTCGTGCATACTTCCAACGCTCGGAACGAACCCGAAGGTATTCCACAGCCTCCGTGTAGAGGCGCTTCCGCTCATGCGCGTCCCATAACGAATCGCGCACGATGCGCCAGACCACGCGTGGCCGGAAATAATAGGAATCGTAAAAGCGGTTCACCGCCCCCATCATTTCTTCAAGCGGCAGTCCCGGGTATTCGATGTGAGGAAGTTGATGCCCCCCGCCATCGGCAATGGCTTCGGAATGCATGAAGCTGTTGCCGTTCAGTTGATCGTAGAGTTCCGTACCCGGATACGCGTGGGCGATGGATACCTGAATGGTTTCCGGATCGATTTCCTTGGCGAAATCAATTGTGCGCTGGATCGTTTCTCGTGTCTCTCCAGGGAGTCCAATGATGAAGTCGCCGTGGATCCGAATTCCCACTTTCTTGCAATTCTTCGCGAAGGCGCGAGCCTGCTCGACTGTTGCACCTTTCTTGATGTTCTTGAGGATCTGCGGATCACCGGATTCAAACCCTACAATGAGGAGGCGCGCTCCAGCGTCAGCCATGGCCTTCAGCGTTTCATAGTCACTGTTCACGCGTGCCGTACACGACCACCGAAAGCCGAGCGGCTTCAGCTTTGCGCAAACGTCGAGGACGCGGTCTTTGCGGATGTTGAACGTATCGTCGTCGAAGAAAAATTCCTTTGCTTGCGGAAATAAGCGAAGCGCCTGCCGGACTTCCCGAGCTACGTTTTCGCTCGAGCGAACTCGCCACGCATGTCCGGAAAGCGTCTGCGGCCACAAACAAAACGTGCAGAGCGCCGGACAGCCGCGCGACGTGTAAAAAGCCACATAAGGATGAAGCAGGAATGGAACGTTGTATCTCTCG
>DATFXZ010000428.1:0-4958 GCA_035315305.1 Terriglobia bacterium
ACGTATGCCAGGACGACGCCTGGATGCGTATGCACTGGCGTCGAGGTTCCAGGGAAGAACCTCATGGCGCTGCGCGTGAGAATGATTTCGTAACCCTCCAGTGGACCAGTCAGCGCATGTCTCGCTATGACACCAAGCCGATCAGACTCCTGGGCCGGTTGGGCGGCCTGTGCTTTCAGACTCTCGGGCAGCAAGGCTGCCGCCGCGAGTCGGAGAAACGTTCGTCGATTGCCCATGGCGATTGTGACTCCTGTCTTGTGCGTTGCCGCATGTGCTCCAAACCGCCGTTCTATGGGTAAGGCGCAACAATCGGGCGAAAACCGACATTGTGTGCAGAAGTTTTTTTGTCAGCGACGCTACTACGGAGCTTTCCAGTCGAGGATCAACTTGATCGGCGCGGGGGCCATCGCGTCTGTGCTGGTCAGCACTAAGAACCGCTGGCCGTCGGCAGAGGCGTCGTAAGCAGTGTTGAGGCTTTCAAAGGCGCCAAATGCGTGGATCGAAAACAGCGGAGTCGGCGAACCGGGGATGATGACGCTCGCAGTCGTCTTGATCCCGACTGCCATGAGGCGGCCGGTGGGATTCAGGTAAAACAATTCTTTCCCATCCCCCCGCCAACGAGCTTGCACTCCACCGGTGGTTGAGATCTGGACTTCCGGCGCCTTTCCTGCGAACGGGCGTACATAGATTTCGCGACGGCCGGACTTATTCGAAGAGAAAGCGATCCATTTGCCGTCAGGAGAAAATACGCCCGATCGTTCATCAGCAGAAGTCTGGACCTGAGGAAATGCGTCGCCGGCAATTTTGCCCATAGAGGTCACTCGTAGTGCCCAGAGATCTTTGGGTTGATTGGGAGTAGTGGATCTATCGAACAGCATATACCCGTTTGCCGACCAATTCGGCGATAAGCCCGAGCGTGCGAGCAATTCTTCCGAGCTTTCAGCGACTGCTTTTTGAAAGATACCCTCGATTGGACCTGATTTGCAGTAGACGACGCGCCCCCCATCAGGTGACCATGCCGGCTCGGCCCCGTCTGACGCGAAAGGCGTTGCAATATTTCTATTCAAATCATGCAACCAGATATTTCCTGTCCTTCCCTCCTGACGCACATAGGCCACAAACCGTTCGTCTGGAGAAAGCGCCAGACCGTAGGCTGGCTTGAAGGGTTCGCCGACGACTTGAATCTCTTTTCCGGATCGGTCAAACCACGCGAGTTGCGCGTCCGAGTCGGTTGTTCCGATGCGATAGACGATCGGACCGGAGGAGGATATGGACATCGCAGCTTTGGGCCCAAGCACCGTCACGTGTTCTGCAACAGGAGTGCGCTGCCCTGAAAGTTCTACGCGATCCGGATCGAAGTCCTGTGCAAACAGTGTGCCTTGATTGACGAAGAACAGTTTCCTTGAACCGCTGTATTCGACACCCGCGTCGGCGTCGACGATACGTCGTGGCGGCATGCCGTCGAGATCCGCAAGGTATGCGCTTGAAGTCTCGCCGATGTGTCGCGCGTTATAGAGAAACTTGCGGCCGCCGGATATGAAATGTGGAGCCGTGTACGTTGCAGGAGCGTCCTTCGCTAACACGGTTTCGGGTTTACCGCCGGTCTCAGCGACGCGGAAGATGTTTCCGGCAACGCCGTACAAGATGATGCCGTCTCTATTCCATGTGCCGCCGGACGCGATCGCTCCGATACTGGCTAGCGTCTGCACAGCGCCTGTTCGAATATCGATCCGGCGCAAGGTCGAGTCTTGCGAGTAAGCGAAGAATCCCACGGATTTGCTATCCGGCGCCCAAAACGGAGAGTAAGTGCGGCCCGACTCCGTGCCCGACAGCGGCCGCGTGTTGCCGGAATCGAGAGACAGAAGCCATAAACTCGATCGACCTTCCACTGTTGCCTCGAACACGATCTTCTGGCCATCAGGAGAAATGGCGAATGACGTCGGTGCAGTCGTGGGTAAGCCGGCCAGATCCATGCGTCTTTCCGGCGCCGAAGCCCGATTCGGAATATCTCGACGAGTGCCAAAGAGGATAGCGATCAACAATACGATGACCGCAGATATCCAAATGATCCATGCGCGTCGCGAGGTGCTATGGACTGCATGCTCGGGTGTGAGCAAGTCGGTCTGCCCTTCATCGATCTCGATGCGCGCGTCAGCCATGTCATGCAGGCGCAATCTGCGCTCTCTTTTCAGGCAACGCCGCAACAATCTGCGTATAGCATCCGGCGTACTTGCAGGCAGTAGTCGCCAATCCGGTTCAGCGGTCGAGACAGCAGCGAGTATGGAACTGACGGTGTCCCCTTCAAAGGCGCGCCGGCCAACCAGTATCTCGTACAGCACACACCCAAACGACCAGACGTCCGAGGTTCGGTCTGCGTCCAACCCGCTTGCCTGTTCGGGGGACATGTAGGCTGCGGTACCGAGCACAGACCCCGGCTTTAGAGGCGTCATAAGCTCTGGAGAGGCTGAATTCTCTGTTGAAGTCTTCGCGATTCCGAAGTCGAGAACCTTGACGACGCCATTGGATGAGATCTTGATGTTCGAGGGTTTCAGGTCACGATGAACAATTCCCTTTTCGTGCGCCGCCGTGAGTGCATCTGCCAGCTGCGCGGCAATTCGAAGAGCTTCATCCATCGGAATGACGCCCTTCTCCAGCAGCCTATCCAATGTCTCTCCGTCAATGAGCTCGAGGACGAGCAGTCGCGTATCGCCCACTTGCTCCAGACCGTAAATGGCTGCGATATTCGGATGATTCAACGAAGCAAGGACTTCAGCTTCGCGCTGGAAGCGTGCGATACGTTCCGAATCTCTTGAAAATGTCTCCGGCAGGGATTTGATTGCCACATCTCGTTTCAGTTTGAGATCGTGAGCCCGGTAGACTTCACCCATGCTGCCGGCGCCGATCAATTCTTTCACTTGGTAGGAACTGAAAGTTTGCCCGACGAGCGACGGCCTTGCAGGTTCAAGAAAATTGCCGGCTTCTTCGTAGGAGTCGATCAAGGCTTGAACTTCCTGCGCGAGCGATGGGTCTTGAGCGCATTCGCGTTCGAGGAATCGTTGGCGTTCATGCGGCGTCCGATCGAGAGCGTCGTGGAAGATTCGATCGATATGGCGCCAACGCTCCTCGCTCACTCTCACTAAGCTCCGACTCCGGGTTGGGCTGAGTTTAACACGCTACAACAGGAGGTTGATCGTGCGTTCAACCTCTTCTATAGATGTCAGGCCCATCTGCTGACTTCTGATTTGTCCGTCGCGATCGATGATGTAAAGCGTTGGAAAACCGATAGGTCCGAACGCTTGTTGAAGATCGTCCCGGCCTCCGCCAAGCAGGATGGGATAATTCACGCGGAGTTCTTTGACAAACTTCTTCACAGCTCCGGGCGATTCGTCGACGGAGACACCGAGCACAACCACGCCGCGCGATTTATATCGCTTATACAGATCAATGAATCCTGGAATCTGTTTCCTGCAGGGAGCACACCACGTCGCCCAAAAATCCAACAGAATGACGTCGCCTCTGTAGGAGTTGAGCGCAACACGTTTGCCGCTGATGTCGTCGACGGTAAATTGGAGATTCGCAGTTCTTGCCTCTGGCTCTTGGTTGAATGTCTTCGTTGGTTGCGCGAACACCAAAGCGGCGATCAGAGGAATCAGTTTCATCGCGGTTCACTCCTCATACGAGTGAAGGCGAAAAAAGCCGCGAAATACCGACATCCACTGATGAAATTTTGACCTTTGCAATAAGCGATCTCAAAATGGCGTTATGTCAGCTGGGTCGGACATAGAATTGACGCTGCTGCTGAAAGCATGGAGTGCGGGCGACCAAAAGGCGTTGGAGGAACTCGTTCCGCATATCCAACGTGAGCTTCATCGTCTCGCCAGCCGGTACATGGCCGGCGAGCGGGCAAACCATCCGTTACAGACGACAGCGCTGATGAATGAGGCGTACATCCGTCTTATCGAGTGGAAGAACGTACAGTGGCAGAATCGCGCTCACTTCTTTGCAGTGGCCGCACAAATGATGCGGCGAATCCTCGTCGATGCTGCTCGGGCTAGAGAAGGCAGTAACCGCTCCGGTGGCACGGTCGAAACAGCCTTGAACGAACAATCGCTGGCTTCGCCCGAGCGATCTCCAGACCTTGTCGCACTCGATGCTGCATTGACGCAACTCGCCGAACTTGATGCCCGCAAGAGCAAGATCGTCGAATTGCGATTCTTCGGCGGGCTAAGTCTGCAGGAAACCGCCGCAGCGCTTCAAATATCGGATCGAACCGTCTTGAGAGAGTGGAATCTCGCAAAAGCTTGGCTTTATCGGGAACTGAAGCGAGAGAGACTGTAGGTATAAGGCGGGCCGGAGAGATTCGTCCGATCAATCACGGGCTGCTCTGCTAGTTCCGCAAATCCGGGAGATAACGATTCACTCGATTACTCTGCCACGTATGGAGGTTACTCTATGCCGCGAAAAGAGATCCTCGATCGCATCCAAAAGTATATTCAGCCGTTTCGCATCACAAAGGGCGCGGGCTTTCAGCTGAAGAACTATGATCCAGGCGACACCAGCGGACTAAAGCTGGGCAAGAGCGAGGCGTTCGAACTCCTTAAAAAAGGCTCCGAGTGGCTCGCACAAGAGCAGGACATGCTTTACGCCCAGGATCGCTGGTCGCTGCTGCTCGTCTTCCAGGCGATGGATGCAGCGGGCAAGGACAGCACGATCAAGCATGTCATGTCCGGCGTGAATCCGCAGGGCTGCCAGGTTTTCTCGTTCAAGCAGCCCTCACGAGAGGACCTCAGCCACGACTTCATGTGGCGGTATTCCAAGCTTTTGCCCGAGCGCGGGAGGATCGGGATATTCAATCGCTCCTACTACGAGGAGGTCCTGATTGTGCGCGTCCACGAGGAGATCCTGAAACAGCAGAAGATACCTCAGCCGCTTGTCGGGAAACGAATATGGGACGAGCG
>DATFXZ010000429.1:0-3019 GCA_035315305.1 Terriglobia bacterium
TGAACGATGAAGGACCAGTCGGACACAGCGGCTCGCCCCGACGCTCTGACTCGTCGAGGCAAGCCTGACCATTCAACCCGCCTAGGAGGACAAATGGGTAGAAAGAAACGTATCACCAAATCGAAGAGAATTGCGACGAGAAAGCTGACCGCCCGTCGGTCGAGAATTAGAATGTCGTGCCGATAGTCGAGATCAAACCATAATCGGCCTTTCTGGCGCCGGCCGCCGGTTCACTATCGAATCGGTGGAAAAGGCGAACGCCAAAATTGACATGGCGCGCGAATGGTACGCGAATGGCAGTATCCCATTCGGAACGGAACCGGCCTAGATTCGCGAAATTGGGAAGGAATTGCGCCCTTGATGTGATTTGAAATGGAGCAATAGCTCGTGTTTCGAATTCGTAACCGAACAAACCTTCTGAGTTGTGGTTAAAGTCCTGACCGCTGAAATGCTCCTCGACGAACGAGAACCCGCTCAACGTGGAAAGCTGGGTGGTCGCGCCAAGCTTCATCCGTATACCAAGACCACTCCCCTGACGCACGCGTAGTTTTAGCGCCTCCAGGCGGTCATGTTCGCTTTTGCCCACGATAAAGTAAAAAAGACGCGGCGAAACAAATCGATCGTAACGCGTCTCGAACGATTGCCTGTTCGTATCGCCGCCGTTGGCGAGACCGCTCAATGCCTGAATGTCCAATTTGATCGTATCGCGCGCACTTCGACGTTGTGGCTGAAACTGCAGCGCCAACTGGGTTGTATGCGTGTTTCCGCGAGTGGTCGTATATCCAAAATCTGTTGTGGCGTGCCAGTCCGAAAAGAGGCCGCCATGGACCTCCGGCGGCGTTCGGATTGCAACAATGTCGCTGGCGAGAATCGTGGCACTTCTTTCCGAACCGATCAGATACTCGCCCGGTTGTACCGTCGCTATGGCACCGGTGATTGTCTGCCCGTTCATTAGGTCGACCTCGTATTTCGAAGTCGTTTCGATGCCACGTACCTGTTTCCAGTCAATGTAGATCTTGCCTGCATACGGCGTATCGAACGTAAGCCTGCCGCTGGTCAGATTATTGAGGGTTCCCGTTACGCGATCCCCGTTTAGAACTTCCACGACATCGCACATGGCTGTTTGTGTAAGAGCGATGAAGCACAGCGTCGGTATTACGAATCGGATCACGACTCCTCCATCGAATAAAAAGCAGGAAGGATGGAATCACGCTTGGGAGCATCCTTTTTTCAAGCGGCAGTGTTGCGGCCCGCAGCTATGGTTGGAGTGGGACCGGCGAAGATTGCTTCAAGCAGCGGAGTGCAGACTTTGTCAGGCGCCAGATACTCCCGGGCAATCTCGTATGCGGCGAGACGGTGAACGGCGGGATTGGAGTGGGCCTGCCACAAAGCGTCGACTGCTTCATCCATCGTGGAAAATGCGAAGACGCCGCGACCGCTCGGCACATAACGGCTCCAACCGGTGTCCTGGACGACGGCCGGGCGGCCGGCGGCCAGATAGCAAGCGGTACGGCAACTAAACCAGCCGCTAATGGTAGCGACATAAAAATTCTTGGCGATGGACCATTCTCCGGCGCTCTGCTCAATGAACCGACGATAGAGCTCAGGAGTTTTACTTATGTCATAGCTGGGGATCACCTGCCAACCCCGAGACGTCAGCGGTTCCATACTCTCGGAACTACCGATGGCCAGGCGCAGCGGCACCGCCGTATGGCGAGGCAGGTCGAGGAACTTTTCGAACTCGGCACGCTTATCGTAATAATTGACGCCGTTGTGCGTGTAAGCTTTCATCTCCTTAGTGAAATTCAACGTCATGATGGTTGTCATCGCGTCGTGTTTCGGCACTTGGAGACGTGCGGACGCCCAATGCGTCAGCGTAGCGGCCGGACGCGTAGTCTGCCATGGTAAGCCCACGCGCGGAAGTTTGCAGTCGTCCGACCACATATTCTCGGCGTAGGTAAAAAACCGATCATGAGCTTTGACTTCCAGGTAACGCTTCGCGTCCGGGCCCTCCTGATCTATGAACGTCTGCAGGCCAATCTGGGCATAGCCCGGATCAGTATCCATAAAAACTTTGATGCAGCGGGAATTGAGCTTGTCCGGGATCAGGCATGCGCCGGAAACATTAAGGTAAACATCCGCAGTGGCAGCAACCTCGTCGAACTTCTCTTTGGTCATGCCAAAACTGTCTTTGACTAGGAGACGGTAGTGCCATTTCTCGGCCAGCGATGGTGCATAACGCTGGAAGAAATCGCGAATAAATCGGACATTAAAACTGCAGTCGTCCGTGAATTCTTCCTTGATCGGATCGTACGGCCAGGTATTCGTGTTCTCGTCGTAGTAAACATCATGGCCCAATTCGTGGAGAGCCAGCAGATAGTGAAAATAGTCCCACGCGACGCCACCGAGCGGATATTGGCCGACAAGACCTCCAACGATTATCCGGAGTTTTTGGTGAGATGAAAGCATAACAACTAAAATCGGCGGGCGGTCATAGACGCCCCTACACAGTTACGCAGACGTTGCCGCTGCCTTTGACTCGCAGAGTTGAAAGGCGGCGAACCGCGAGTAAAGACCTCCGCTTCGTGACAACTCCTGATGCGTCCCTTGCTCGACAATTCTCCCCTCGTCCAAAACAACAATCCTTTGCGCTCGCTGTATGGTGGACAGGCGATGGGCAATCACGAAGCTCGTGCGCCCTTCCAGCAGGTGTTCAAGGGCATTGAGAAGCAAGGTCTCCGTTTCAGCGTCAAGCGCCGAGGTCGGCTCATCCAAGATCAAGATCGGTGAATTCTTAAGCAAGGCCCGCGCAATCGACAATCTCTGGCGCTGGCCCAGGGACAGCGTGGCTCCCCTCTGTCCGATGATCGTATCGAACCCCTGCGGCAGTCGACGGATGAATTCATCCGCGTTCGCCGCGACCGCGGCCGCCACAATCTGCTCTCGGTCGGCTCCCGGGCATCCATACGCGATGTTATCCGCTATGCTTGCCGGCAGCAAAAACGGCTCCTGTAACACG
>DATFXZ010000430.1:0-13837 GCA_035315305.1 Terriglobia bacterium
CGTTAAGATAATGTGATGATCAACAGGGGATTAATGTGACGATCGGTGCTGTTCTCGTCAACTTGCACGTGAAGCGAAACCCGACAAATTGCGGCGCGGCGCGGGCAGTAGTTTTTTTCGCAAATTTCTGGGTAGCGTCACGCCTTGTCGATAGGAGATCGAATATCACGTGCTTAGTGTTCTTCTGCACGCCATCAACGCCGTATTGGTCTGGCTGGTGCTGCAGCGACTTTACATCGCTGGTGCGTGGTTCGCTGCCGTTGTCTTCTCCATTCATCCCGTGAATGTTGCCTCTGTTGTGTGGATCAGCGAGCAGAAGAACACGTTGGCCATCCTGTTCTGCGTTCTGATAGTCGTTTTTATTTGAGGTTCGATCAGGAAGACGACCGCGTTTGGTACGTGTTTTCGTGATGGCCGCACAGTCACAACCCGATGGTGAACTCATTTTTGTTGGCGATTCGATTCCTGATTCTCTTCTTCGACGGGGCACAAGCAGGTCGCCTTGGAAACTCGTTGAACGAGCCGCCCGTCACGAATAGCTGTGGCCTTGTCGCCAAGAATTTAGCCATCGCTATTCGCAAATGGCAACATCAGTTGGCGACGCGGAGATCTATGAAGTGTACGCCCGATTCAAACGACCTTGATAATTGGTGTGCCTCCCAATTATTGGCGTGCCTGTCGCCCGTTTATGGAAGAGTCAGTCGTGTACTCCATATGTACTCCATTCGGAGTTCACACGGAGCGAGATATTGGGAATTGGGCGATTTCTGATCGACTAAAATGAGCGTCGTAGACACGGTTATTCTTTGTTTTCAATGGACGTGCAATTTCCCAAGCTGTTGGACGCAGCTGGTCGATCACAACATTATGAAGTAGTAGATGCTTCATCAACTGAGATGCAAATGAAGGAAACACAAGCTTGTCTGTGCACAAGTTGGTCGCATGTCTAAATCGGCAACAAATCGGCAATAGGTGGGCTGCGGGGCCCAAAAACGCGGTTTCCAAAACGAAGGCAAACACCTGATTCAATGGATAATGAGCCGTGAAGGAATCGAACCTTCAACCTACTGATTAAGAGTCAGTTGCTCTGCCAATTGAGCTAACGGCCCGCGATGCTGAAAGAAACGGAAATATTAGCATGCGCTTTAGCATCGCGGAAGGGGGCGAGTCGAGTGGGTTCGCTCCAGCGTGGAGCAAATCATGCAGCGGGATGTTTGCGCTTTGGTTCGATCTCGATCGAAGCTTCTTTCCGTTTGCGCCCGAAGAAAAATGTACGGATCCCTTCGGCAATGCCCACTCCTATCGCGGAGTATTCACGGAGCGGGCGCAGAATCATACGACGAGCATCCGTGACGGTTTCCTGGACGGTGCCTCGAACGTCACCAATCTGTTCGCGAACGCTCTGCCGGAGCTCAGTGACAGTCTCCTGGATGTGCTGTGCTTGCGCGCGGGCGATCTTCCCTGTTTCGGCCAAGTCATGTGTAACGGTCTTTAGATCGCCCCTGATCGATTCCAGCGGTCCCCGCGTCTCATTCATCAGCGCTTCGGCCTTCTCGGAAATTTTTCGAGACATCAAGTACATCGCAATGAGAACGCCGGCTTGAGCGCTAACGGCGAGTGCGATCAAAACGATTGCAACGATTAAAAGTATTTGCATTTTCCCCCCGTTCTTACAAATGTACCCTTAGGTCTTAGACGTGCCCTCAAATGGATGTGGCTCGCATTGACGTTGAACCACACTAGAAAGAGTAAAATGAACCCTGTCGATGCGGAATCTCGAAATCGCTTTCATCTTTAATCAAATCGCCGACCTGCTCGAAATTCAAGGAGCAAATCCGTTTCGCGTTCGCGCCTATCGCAGGGCTGCGATGAACATCGAAGGTTTGGCGGACAACATCGAAACGATCGCTCTTAATGGTACTCTACGAAACATTGCAGGGGTTGGAGAAGATCTCGCAAACAAGATTGAAGAATACATCCGGGCCGGCAGGATGGAATTTCATGAACAGCTGAAGCAGGAGATTCCGCTCGGCTTGGCGAAGATGGTGGAAATTCCGAGCGTCGGTCCAAAGACAGCAAAGCAGATCTACGATCAGTTCCGCATTCAGACCATCGAAGAGCTCGAAGCTCTGTGCAAGACGGACAAGTTACTCTGCGTTCCCGGCTTCAAGCAAAAAACTATCGATAACATTCTCCGGGGCATCGAGCTCTATCGGAGGCGGAAAGGAAATTATCTGCTCGGCCGGGTCATTCCCATCGCTACGCAATTATGCAAATCGCTTGAAGCGTCTGCCGAGCGAGTCGCCTACGGCGGCAGCTTGCGCCGGATGAAGGAGATTGTTCACGACATTGACATCCTGGCCGCGTCGACAGACGTCGAGAAAACGATGAAGACGTTTCTGAGCTTGCCGTTCATTGAAGCCGTACTCGCACAAGGTCCTACGAAGGCATCCGTGCGCGTTCAGGATGATTTGCAAGTCGACTTGCGCGTCGTTGAACCCAAAAGCTGGGGCGCCGCCATGCACTATTTCACAGGTTCCAAAGCCCACAACATTCGCATGCGCGAGCGAGCGATCAAGCAGGGATTAAAGCTCAACGAGTACGGCTTGTTTGACGCCAATGACAAATACATCGCGGGAGCGCAGGAAGAAGAAATCTTTGAGAAGCTTGGCCTGCCCTATATTCCTCCTGTTCTCCGTGAGGATTGGGGCGAAATGGAAGCAGCCGCACAAGGCAAATTACCCAACATTGTCCAGCTCGAAGACATTCGCGGCGATCTTCACATGCATACGACATGGACCGACGGAAAATACACGACTGAAGAAATGGTGGAAGCGGCGCGGAACCGTGGTTACAAGTACGTTGCGATCACCGACCATTCCAAGTCTCTCGGCGTGGCGGGAGGACTGTCCGATGAGGATCTCATGAAGCATACCGATGAATGCCGCGCGCTTGACGCGAAGTTTTCCGACATCCGCGTGCTCGCCGGCACCGAGGTCGACATCCGGCAGGATGGTACGCTTGATTATTCGGACGAGCTGCTCGCAAAGCTCGACTTCGTGGTTGCATCCCTTCATTCGGGTTTCAAGCAGGCCAAGGCGTCGCTCACGATGAGGGTCGTGCGAGCGATGCAGAACCCGTACGTTCGCGTGATTGGACATCCAACCGGTCGCTTGCTCGGCGACAGGGACGCGTATGAACTCGATCTCGACGAAATCATGAAAGAGGCCGCTCGCACCCGGACCTGCCTGGAAGTTAATTCGAATTTCCACCGCCTCGATTTGAACGACACTCACTGTCGTAAAGCTCGCGAAATGGGAGTGCGTGTCATGATCAACACCGATTCTCACAATTACGACGATCTGCTTAATCTTCCTTACGGTGTCGCAACAGCACAGCGAGGTTGGATTGAGAAGGACCATGTGCTCAACGCGCAGCCTGTCGAGGAGATGCTTGCCTTCAAAAACGGAAATTAAAGACAAGGCGCGCGCACTCGGATTCGACCTCGTTGGCGTTGCGCCGCTTGGATCATTTCCAGAACTCGCTTTCTATCCGAGGTGGTTGGAGAGCGGGTATGCCGGAGGGATGCAATATCTCGAGCGGCAGAAGATGGCGAAACTGCGTCCGGAGTCTATCTTCAACGGGGCGAAGTCCGTAGTTGTTTGCGCGATGAACTACAACACTGCACAGCCGCGCACGCAATTCGACCGGCTTCGCGCCTGGGTCTCACGTTACGCATGGGGTGAGGATTATCACGATACGCTGCAAAAACAATTGGAAGAGCTTGCTCGATGGATCGAACAGACATCGCCCCACCGAACGAAGGCCTATGTCGACACAGGTCCGCTGCTCGAGCGCGTGTATGCGAAATACGCAGGCATTGGCTGGTTCGGCAAGAACACATGCATCATCAATCAGGAGACCGGTTCGTGGCTGTTCCTGGGATGCATCATCACCGATCTCGATGTTGGATACGATATGCCCGTTCCAGACCGCTGCGGCACGTGTACTCGGTGCATCGATGCATGCCCGACCAATGCGATCGTCGAGCCTTACATTCTCGACAGCCGAAAATGCATTGCGTACACGACGATCGAATTGCGCGGTGAAATCGCCGAAACGGATCGTGAAGGAATTGGGCAGCATCTCTTTGGATGTGACATCTGCCAGGATGTATGCCCGTGGAATCGAAAGGCGCCGCACTCGAAGAATCCGGCCTTTGCTCCAAGGCCGGGACTCTTTTGGCCCGAAATTGAGCGCTTGTTGGATCTGAACGACGATGACTGGCGCCGAATGATCCGAGGGACTTCGATGAAGCGCGCTAAAATTAAAGGTCTGCTGCGAAATCTAATGGTTGTCGTTGGTAACTCCGGCATCTGTGAATTCCTGCCGAAGCTGCAGAGGTTTCTGACACATGAAGACGAGCATGTCCGTTCCCATGCCGAATGGGCAGCGAGGAAGTTGAGGGCCAACTGAAGAAAAAGATTAATGTGGGCATGATCGGGCTCGGGACGGTCGGCAGCGGAGCGTTCCGTATATTGCGCGACAATGCCGAATTGATCCGCCATCGTGTCGGAGTTCCGATCGAAATCGTGAAGGTCGCTGTTCGCGACACCGTTCGGGATCGGGGTCTCGATATTCCGCGGTCACTCCTCACCGACAAGCCATCGCACGTAGTCGACGATCCGAATATCGACATCGTTGTCGAACTCATCGGCGGATATGAGCCTGCGAAGGAACTGCAGCTGCGTGCAATCGCCCATGGTAAACATGTGGTCACGGCGAACAAAGCCCTGCTCGCTGTTCATGGCAGCGAAATTCGCGCTGCAGCGGATCGCGCCGGCGTGATGATTGGATTTGAAGGCAGCGTAGGTGGCGGCATTCCCGTCATCAAGGCTTTGAAGGAAGCGCTCGCCGCCAATCGGATTTTGTCGATCTACGGAATCATCAACGGCACTTCCAACTACATCCTCACGAAAATGACGGACGAGGAGCGCGCCTTCGAGGACGTTCTTCGAGAAGCACAACGTGCCGGATATGCCGAAGCAGATCCTACATTTGACGTCGGAGGCATCGACACGGCGCACAAGCTGACCATATTAGTGAATATCGCGTTCGGAATCCCGATCGAACTGAAAAGTGTGTTCACTGAAGGGATAACGGCGATCAGCCCGCTTGATATCGATTTCGGCAAAACTCTTGGGTTCAAGGTAAAGCTTCTTGCTATCGCAAAACTCCACCACGGCAAGGCCGAGGCACGCGTGCACCCGACAATGGTCCCTGACGACTACCCTATCGCGAAAGTCGGCGGAGTTTATAACGCAATTCAGATCGTCGGTGACGCTTGCCAGGACATCATGCTGTATGGCCGCGGCGCCGGGGCATTGCCGACAGGCAGTGCCGTCGTCGCGGACATCATGGACATCGCGAGACAAATCTTGATGGAACCGTCCCGCAAACTTCCTCCGGTTTCTGCTGACTACGAACTGCCGGTTCCCGATATTCAGCCGATGGATTCGATCAGCAGTATTTACTATTTGCGCTTCATGGCCCTGGATGAACCTGGGGTCCTGTCGCAAATCTCAGGGGTTCTTGGCAGGCATCGCATCAGCATCGCACAAGTGATTCAGCGCGGCCGGAAACTGGGCGGCTCCGTACCGCTGGTCATCATGACCCACACTGCACTCGAGCGCGATATTCAGAAGGCCATAATTGAAATCAAAGCTCTGTCTTGCGTTACTCAAGAGCCGGTCCTGATTCGGGTTGAGGGAGACGACGGGGACGAGGGGTCAGACCCTAGGCCTTGAAGGCTCTGGCACAATTCTTCGACGATCGTTTGGACGTGTACAACGCCTGGTCAGCCTCAGCGACCAGGGTTTCGAAATGACTACCGCGCCGGTATTCCGATAGCCCGATGCTCACGGTTACCCGTCCGGAGTAGCCCAGGGACGCCAAAATCTCACCGGTCTCTACTTTTTGCAGAATCTTTTCAGCCACACGCATGGCGCCATCTAGATCGGTCCCCGGCAAAACGACGCCGAACTCGTCGCCGCCGCAACGGAACACGAAGTCCGTATTGCGCACTGTGTGTTCTAGAGCTTTTGCAATTTGCGTGAGCACCTTGTTCCCGACCACATGCCCGAAGGTGTCGTTCACCAGTTTGAACATATCGATATCGATCATCAGAAGGGAAAGAGGCGTACTGTAACGATCCGCACGAGCAGTCTCACGTCCTAGAACCTCATGGAAGAAGCGAGTGTTATACACACCGGTTAACGAATCCGTGATCGCCGACCGTTGGAGTTCCGAGAACAACCCGGCATTCTCCAGTGCGATCGCCGTAAAATCCGCGATTGCACAGGCCGTTATCACGTCATCACTCGTCAGCATCTTTGATTCGGTAGCCAGCGAAACGAAGGCGCCAAGCACAGTTTCTTTCGTTTGAATGGGTACAGCCAGCAACGACATGATTCCGTGCTTTTCGACGATGCTTCTGATCTCAGGCGCCAAACTTGCCTGCGGCAGATTAGAAATGAGAACCGGTTCGTGCCGCAGCAAGACGGCCGACATCAGATCGCTCTTGATCGCCTGCTCGCCAAGGTTCACCGTGGTCACGAGCATTTTCACAAGCCGGTCGCGATCTGTCGAGAACGCAGCTTCCAATTTGACCTGTCCATTCTCACCCGAAAGAACAATGAACGACGTGTCTCCGAGAACCTCCGTAGATTTGGACACCACTCGTTCCAGCAATTCTTCGATCTGCAGAGAAGATGAAAATAAGCGAATAAGCTCGCTCAGCAGCTCAGCTCGATGTACTTGTTCTTCGAGTTTGTTGAGCAGCCGTCGGTACAGGACTCCTGTGTTCTTTTCTTCGGATGTGATAATGACGGTGTCTGTTTCTTGGACGGTAGGGAGATCGACCCCATTGGCCGTGACGATGTTATCGCCTATCTGTCCTTTGAGGATTTCCTTAAGCTCTTTACACTGTTGGGGATCCGTCCCCAATATGAATATCGTGTGCGCCATTCTTTGCTGCCGAGCCTACGAACGCATGATGCGAACTATAAGGTGTGTGCATGCCCCTGCAAAACGAAAAAAAAGAAGACACTTCGCTTCGGCCCGCGATTGAAGTTGTATTTGATTCCATTGGACTTCGCTTTGGATCTTGTGGTGTCCTCAGCAACCTGTCCTTCGAAGTTCCTCGAGGTCAATTCGTGGCGCTTGTTGGGCCCACCGGCTGCGGAAAATCTTCGGTGCTGAATCTCGTGGCAGGTCTTCTAAAACCATCGGCCGGCTCACTACGCGCGGGCGGGCGAGTTCTCGATTCGGTCAACCGCAATGCCGCATACATGTTACAGCAAGACGCGCTGCTTCCCTGGAAAACCGTGCTCGAGAATGTCATGCTCGGCCCGGTTTTGCGTGGAACTGCAAAAAATCACGCCGCCGCAAATGCGCAAGGCTGGATTGATCGGGTCGGGCTGCGCGGTTTCGAAAAGCGCTACCCGTCGCAGCTCTCCGGCGGTCAGCGAAAGCGTGTCGCAATGGCCCAGGCGCTGATCAATCGCCTGCCGATTTTGCTGATGGATGAGTCCTTCTCCGCGCTCGACGTGCAAACCCGCGCACTCATGGAAAACAAGCTTCTTGAATTGTGGCTGGAACTGAAAGCCACGGTTCTGTTCGTCACCCATGATCTGGAAGAAGCGATCGCGATGGCTGATCGTGTTCTCCTCTTCACGGCGGGCCCCGACGCGACGCTGAAGGGCGATTACATCGTTCGCTTGCCGCGCCCGCGTAATGTGGAGGAGGTCCGTTTCATTCCAGGATTCACCGAACTCTATGAAACCGTGTGGCGCAATCTCAAGGAAGAGGTAATGGTGGCCTATGCCCGGTGAAAAGCGGGTACGCGTCGCGTTGTTTCAATTCGCACTCTTAATTGCTTTTATCGGCGCATGGGAGTGGGCTTCACGGCTTCGGTGGATCGATCCGTTTTTCTTTTCACAACCATCCATCTTTGCAGCACGGGCACTGCAATGGCTCATCGAGCCTGGATTTCTCTTAGGCGGCCGCAGCATCTACCATCACCTGTTTGTCACGATGCAGGAAATGATAGGAGGGTTCGTTCTGGGGGTTGCGTTTGGGGTCACCGTTGGATTTGCTCTAGGACGTTCGCACTTTTGGTCGGCCGTTTTGAATCCCTACATTCAAGTACTGAACGCATTACCGCGGCTGGTGCTCGCGCCGATTTTCGTTCTGCTGCTTGGCATCGACGAGCGTTCAAAGATTGCCTTGGGGTTCTCGCTGGTTTTTTTCATTGTGTTCTTTAACGCGTACCGCGGTGTGCGGGATGTCGATCGAAATATCGTCAACAATGCGCGAATGTTAGGCGCGTCGGAGGCTCAGCTCGCGCGGCATGTGTTGCTACCATCGGCAATGTCGTGGATACTATCGAGCCTTCATACTTCGGTTGGGTTTGCGCTGGTTGGCGCGGTTGTCGGTGAGTACCTCGCGGCGGCCCAGGGACTTGGTTGGATCATCAGTCAGGCGCAGGGAAACTTCGATGCCGCGGGAGTCTATGCGGGAATGCTCATCCTGTGTGTCGTCGTTGTCGTTGTTGAATTCGGTGTGACCTGGCTCGAACGGCGGCTGATCCGCTGGAAGGACATTAATGAGACGATGTTTGCTTGAGTCACCACAGAGACACAAAGACACAGAGAAAGGCCGCTTTATGGAATTTTTGATGCGGCCTTTCTCTGTGTCTTTGTGTCTCTGTGGTGACAGTGCTCTCGCCAAGAAACTCATCTTTTTGTTGATAGGTACGATCGTTTCCTGCTCGCGTCCTCACTCCGAAGCCACAACCATCCGCGTAGCTGTCGGAGGACAGACGCAATTCATTTACTTGCCGCTAACTCTTGCCGACCAACTCGGCTACTTCAAAGACGAAGGCCTTTCCGTTCAGATTTCCGATTTACGCGGAGGCTCTGAAGCTCTCGCTGCACTGATAGGCGGGTCGGTCGACATAGTGACCGGTTTCTATGAGCACACGATTCGCGCGCGTGCTCAAGGCAAGCATCTTGTGATGGTGACTCTTTTTGATCGCTACCCCGGCATGGTTTTGATGCTCGGCAAGCAACACTTCAATGAAGTCCATTCGATCAAGGATCTCGTCGGCAAACCAGTAGGCGTGACCGCTCCAGGGTCTTCGACAGACCAACTCGTGAAATACATTCTTCGACAAAGTAATCTAGATCCCCAATCTATCCCTGTGGTGACCGGCGGTACCTCCACAATGCTTGCCGCCCTGGAGCAAGATCGCGTTTGGGCGGGTGTCACCGTCGATCCTCTAGCCTCGAAACTGGAACACGACGGCATTGCGAGGGTTCTCTACGATACTCGAACCGAGAAAGGAACTCTGGAGATCTTCGGCGGACCATGGCCGGCCGGGGGCTTCTACACGAGCGCAGAATTTATTCAGCAGCATCGGCCCGTGGTGCAGTCGATGGTAAATGCAGGCGTGCGTGCACTGCGATATTTGAAGGAGCACTCGGCTGAGGAAGTTGCCGCGGCAATGCCCGAATCATTCTGGGCAGGCGACCGCGATCAGTACATCGCTTCTTTGCGAGCAAATCTTTCAATGTACTCCTCAGACGGCTTGATGCCACACGACGGGCCCCAAAACGTACTCAAATCGCTGGTTCTCGTCGATGAGAAAATCGCGGGCGCAAAAATCGATATGGATGGAACATACGACAATTCCTTCGCCCAAGCCGTCAAGTAAACTTTCGCCCGGGGACGTGGGCAGCCCCCATGGCCCCGGGAAGTTTTGGCTATGCCGCTTTTTCCAAGGGTAAGTCGACGGCCTCCCAGATCGAAAGACCCTCGCACTTCCTACAACGAGGGAAGCTGGCATCCTTTTCCAGCATCACCTCTTCACCGCAACATTCTGAAGCATATAGGCCTGCTTCCAATACGTCTTGTCCAGTCTTCATCACCTCTTTACCTCTCATACAGGTGTCGTCGTCCGTCTTACGTGTTGCACGGTGAGGTCCTTTGTCTCCAGTGTCCGGATATCGTATAGTGTGCCCCGATGAAAACGCTGATCAAAGGCGGTCATGTTGTTACGGCCGTTGATTCTTACGTAGCCGACATTCTTATTGAAGGTTCTACAATCGCGCTCATCGGACGTGACCTCGAACGCATCGTGGAGTCACCCGACAAGATCATCGATGCGAATGGCAGGTTAGTGTTCCCCGGTGGGATTGATCCGCACACGCATATGGATTTGCCGTTCGGCGGAACCGCCGCATCGGATGATTTCGAAACAGGAACACGAGCTGCTGCGTTCGGCGGCACCACCACGATCATCGACTTCGCCGTGCAGTATCACGGTCAGGCCTTAAATCAAGCCCTGGATGTCTGGTTTGCAAAAGCTGAAGGTAAGGCAACGATCGACTATGGTTTTCACCTGATCGTCACCGACCTGCCGGATCACCGGTTGCCGGAACTCGCTGCCCTAATCAATCAAGGTGTCTCGAGCTTCAAACTCTTCATGGCATACCCTGGGGTGTTTCTCGTCGATGACGCGACGATCTTCAAAGCGATGAGCACCGCCGGAGAAAAAGGTGGTCTCATCTGCATGCATGCGGAGAACGGAGTGGTCATCGATGTCCTTGTCAAACGCGCGCTCGCTGAGGGCAAAAGGGCACCGAAATACCACGCGTTAACGCGGCCAACAATTGCCGAGGCTGAAGGTGTTCATCGAGCTATCGCGATAGCCCACATGGCAAACTCACCCGTCTACATCGTGCATCTGAGTTGCTACGACGCACTGAAAGAAGTTCAAGCGGCCCGCGACCTCGGCTTGCCCGCTTTCGCAGAGACGTGTCCGCAGTATCTTTTCCTCGACCACAGTTACTACGAAAAAGAAGGGTTTGAGGGAGCAAAGTACGTGATGACTCCGCCCCTACGAGACAAATCGAACCAGGAGCAGTTGTGGAAGGGGCTTCGCGGCGATGACCTTCAAGTGATTTCGACCGATCACTGTCCGTTCTGCTTCAAGGAACAAAAGGAACTCGGCCGCGATGACTTCAGCAAAATTCCGAATGGTGGTCCCGGTGTCGAAGACCGTATGAGCTTGATTTACGATGGTGGCGTCGTTCAAAAACGAATCAGCTTGAACCGCTTTGTCGAGCTGACCTCGACCGCCGCGGCCAAGATCTTTGGATTGTTTCCAAAGAAGGGCACGATTGCGGTGGGATCCGACGCGGACATTGTGATCTTCGATCCCAGCCGCGAAAAGACCATCAGCGCCAAAACTCATCACATGCGCGTGGATTACAGCGCCTATGAAGGCCGGACAGTGCGTGGAGTCACGGAAACCGTGTTCTCCCGCGGCAACGTTATCGTTGAGAATGGGACTTTTAAAGGCAAGGCGGGGTCCGGACAATTTTTGAAGCGTGGAACGTTCGCTTGAGTCTCGATTTCATTGAGCTTGACCGCGACATTTCCAAAAGTCCCCTGTGGAACCACGACCTCGCGCCTACCACCATCGAACAACGGACGTGGTCCACGTGGAATATCGCTGCACTCTGGATTGGTATGAGCGTGGTCATCACCACGTATACGCTTGCCGGCGGTTTCATCGAAGCCGGCATGAACTGGTGGCAGGCGATGATCACCATCCTTCTCGGCAATACCATCGTCCTGGTTCCAATGGTTCTCAACGCGCACGCCGGCACCAAGTATGGGATTTCTTTTCCCGTGTTGTGCCGAGCGTCATTCGGAACGAAAGGAGCGAACATCCCCGCGATTCTGCGCGCAATTGTTGCCTGCGGCTGGTTTGGAATTCAGACCTGGATCGGCGGAGAAGCCTTGAATGCGTTGTTTGGTGTCATGTGGAAAGGGTGGAGTGGCGTTCCCCTGCATACTTGGATCGCATTCTTCCTGTTCTGGGGCATTCAGGTTTACATCATCGTCCACGGTGTTGAGGGGATAAAACATCTCGAAACGTGGTCCGCGCCGCTTCTGCTGTTCGGAGGAGCTGTTCTTTTGGCGTGGGCTTCAGCGAAGGCCGGTGGCTTGGGCCGCGTGTTGAGTGAGTCCGCGGCTCTTCAGAAGCAACACAACGCGTTCTGGTCCGTGTTTCCTGGGGCGCTGACCGCCTCCGTCGGTTATTGGGCGACCCTCAGCTTGAACATTCCGGATTTTACCCGCTATGCGCGCTCTCAGCGATCGCAGATGCTCGGACAGGCGCTTGGCTTGCCATTGACCATGACCGCGTTTGCATTCATCGGAGTCGCTGTCACCAGCGCGACGCTCTTGATTTACGGCAAACCCATTCCAGATCCCGTGGAATTGATGACGCGTTTCGACAGCCTGCTGGTTATCGGCTTCGCCACCGCCGTCATCTTCGCCGCACAACTCACGACGAATATGGCGGCGAACGTCGTATCGCCAGCGAATGATTTTTCGAATTTGAATCCAAAGATGATTTCGTATGTGACTGGTGGGCTCATTACGGCTGTCATTGGTATTTTGATGATGCCGTGGAAGCTTTTGAGCTCCGCCGGCCACTACATTTTTACGTGGCTCGTCGGCTATTCCGGTTTGATGGGCGCCATTGCCGGCATACTGATCTGCGATTACTGGATCCTTAGAAAGCAGTCACTGGATCTCGCAGGCCTTTTCGACATTACCGGCAAGTATTCTTATTCTAATGGCGTGAACCGTCGCGCGATCGCAGTTCTTGTATTCGCGATCGCACCCGTCGTGCCGGGATTCCTGCGAGCTGCAACCACCCCAGACGGTCAAGTTGCGATGCCCGGCCTTCTCGACACGCTCTACACGTACGCATGGTTTGTGACATTCGGATTGGCATTTGTTCTATATTGGCTTCTTTCGGCCCCTAGACGTCGGCTTTAGCCGGTGCGGCCGAATTAGTTCGGCCGAAGGAAAGGAACACCATGCCTCGCATTGTTCGATGTGCCCTCATTCAAGCTACTTGCACCACTCCCACTGAAGAACCTCTCGAAAAGATCAAGCGGGATGCGATCGAAAAGCATCTGAAGCTGATCGAAGAAGCCGCCGCGAAGGGTGCGAAGATCCTGTGCCTGCAGGAAATCTTCACGGGCCCTTACTTCTGTGCCGAACAATCCGCGCGGTGGTATGGCATGGTGGAAAAAATTCCGGACGGCCCTACCATTCAAATGATGCGCGAGATTGCAAAAAAATACGGTATGGCTTTGATCGTCCCGATTTACGAGGAGGATCTCAAGGGCGTTTACTACAACACCGCAGCCGTTATCGATGCCGACGGAAAGTATCTCGGAAAATATCGCAAGCACCACATTCCTCATTGCGCGCCCGGTTTTTGGGAAAAGTTTTATTTCAGGCCCGGCAATCTGGGTTATCCCGTTTTCAAGACGCAATTCGCGGAAGTCGGTGTTTACATTTGTTATGACAGACACTTCCCAGAGGGTGCCCGGATCCTTGGTTTGAACGGAGCGGAAATCGTGTTCAATCCCTCCGCAACTGTCGCAGGGCTCAGTGAGTACCTTTGGAAACTCGAGCAGCCGGCACACGCCGTCGCGAATGGTTATTTTGTGGGTGCGATTAATCGCGTCGGGCGTGAATATCCATGGAACATCGGCGAATTTTACGGACAGAGTTATTTCTGCACGCCGCGCGGAAAGATCATTGCAGAAGCGTCGCGCGATAAGGAAGAAGTGATCGTGGCGGACCTGAATCTCGACGAAATTCAGGAAGTTCGCAATGTGTGGCAGTTTTACCGAGACAGGCGTCCGGAGTCGTATGGCGACTTGGTCAAGGAGTAAAGATACGT